>JAGVYN010000025.1:17909-46585 GCA_018303265.1 Candidatus Woesearchaeota archaeon | reverse complement strand
GAAACCCAGACCATGGTTGCGTCTTTATCAACCAGCGCTCGTTTGGTGTTTAAATTATAGACATTCCTGCTCCAGTTTTCAATGCTGCTATAACGCATCTTCGCTCCTTCTTTCACAAAAATTTCAACGCATCCCGCATGAAGCGATGTTTGACTGTAGCGCGGCGAACTGCAGCCCTCAATATAATGCAGCTCCGCTCCTTCATCAATGACAATCAGCGTATGTTCAAATTGTCCTCCACGTTGCTCATTCATCCTGAAATAGGCTTGCAGTGGCAATTCTACTTTCACTCCTTTCGGCACATAGATGAACGTTCCACCGCTCCACACCGCGGCATGAAGCATGATGAACTTATGGTCATTTATGGGAATACAAGAGGTCATGAAATATTTCTTGACAAGATCAGGATACTTTCGTACAGCAACATCCATATTCTCAAAAATAACGCCTTTCTCCTGTAATGACTTCTCAATATTGTGATACACCATCCCTGAATCATACTGTGCACCGACACCGGCCAGGGCTTTCTTTTCCGCTTCCGGAATACCTAAACGATCAAAGGTTTTCTTAATTTCTTCCGGGACATTCTCCCAGTTGGTCGTTTCTGTCGCGTTTGGATCAACAAAATAGACAATTTCATTCAAATTTAAATTACTTAGATTCGGCCCCCACGTGGGAAGGGGTGTTTCCTGGAAAAAGCGCAAGGCTTTCAATCGCTTATCAAGCATCCAGGCCGGCTCATTTTTTGTTTTGGAAATCAAGCGGACAACATCCTCATTAATGCCAGGTTTAGCTACAAAACGTGCTTTATGATCGTCTGCGGCATCATACAGTTCTCGACTAACGTCAATTCCGATATTTTCTTGCATTGCTTCTACCATACACAACCCCCTTTTGCTACTCTATCGCACCCTATTCTCTCAGGTATACAATCATTAGGAACTGAAGAAAATTGTTTATGAATATGACAAAGGGTATTTGTTTGTCGAATAACAGCTAACAATCGTTGCGTTTCTTGCAAATATGTGAAATGATTAGTGATTCTTGATGCAGACGCTTTTATTTCGTCTAAAATCCTGGCGTCAAACTCTACTTTATGCCCCCGTTTGGTGCTTCGGTACTGGCTGATAGCTGCGCTTTGGACTCCCAAGATAAGAGCAATAGTCTTCTGGCTCATTCCTTGTTGTAATAGATTTAAAGCAAGATATCTGCGTAAGGTAGGAATAACATAAAATGTTTCAATTTCCTGAGGCAAGAGTAGTTTATTAACCATAGTTAACCTAGAATAATGTTCTTATTTAAATTTTATGGTTTTTGGTGAGTAAAGTTTCCAAATACCGTGAATAAAGTCCAGGGAACAGCAAGGATTAAAGTGCCCGAACTGATCAGTTTATAGTGAATTATGTTTTTAGCAAAAATAACACAAAAATACAAAAAGTTTATATAGCAATATGTAATACATAATGCTACAAATGGCGACAACAATATCCATACGGTTTGAGGATGAATTCCTGCATAGCATAGAAGCAGTGATGAAAGGACATCATTACTCTACAAAAGCAGAGTTTATCAGAGAAGCAATACGGGATAAAGTAAAAGACTTAGAAACAGAGGAAGCGCTCATGCGATTAGATAAGATTTCCGGTTCTTCAAAAAGGTTGACAACTACAGAGCAAATGAGAAAAGCAAAGAAAGAGGCTTTTGAAGCATTGGCAAGTAAGTATGCTTAGAGAAAGTCCTCCGGCAATTTTGCTGGCCATATATATCTTAATTTTGGGAAATCTTTTTGATCTCTGGAAACAAGAGTAAATTGGTTGTCTCTTGCTAATATCGCATGAAGCGCATCAGCTTCAGGAACATCGTGCTTTTTTGCAACCCTTCTTGCTTCATCTATCTGCTTTTTGTAGATATGGACTTTCTTTAAGTGGTCTGGTTTTGCTATGCTGAAGATTTGCAGGATTTCATACTGTGAATATCCGACTTTCTTAAGTTCGTCAATAACCAAGTCTGAATAGAAAATGATGCCATCTTCTATGATTATATTTCGAAGAAGTTTAGTTGCCACTTCGTTAGCGTATCCTCTTTTTTCATAAATATCAAGCCAGACGTTCGCATCCCAATAGTAAGGATTTTCTGTCATTTTTAGTAATTAATTATCTAACATAAAATGTTAATCAGATTATCGGTGAAAGAATCAAAGATGTTTTAAGTCAAGTAACGTCAAAAGATGAAGAAGTTGTAAGAAAACTTGCTGCAGATAGAAAATTTTCAGTTGATGGGAAAGCTTCAAAAAGATTGGCAGATTTAGTTGAAGGGTATAGGAAGATAATTGCAGATTATAAGAGACTCAAGAATAAGTAAGGAACATAAATATCTGATTAATAGAAATAATTTACATTTTTTTCTTAAAACACCCCCTAATTTTTAGACAGTAGTTAGAAGGGGGGAGAGAAAGTAGTTAAGTTTATAATACATTTGATATTTTAAAGTTGTATGCTGGCAATCGATTTAGGGTATGGGTTTAAATTGCCAAAAGGGGGGATAAATAAAGTTTTGATATTGATTTTGATGATGATTAGTTCATTTTTGATTATTCCTCTCATTTGGTGGCTTGGTTATGTGGCTGATGTTCTTAGCAGCGCAATTAAGAATGAAAAGGATTTACCTAGTTTTAAATTCTCCAAACAAATGAAATTTGGATTGGTGGTTGTTGGTTTAGAAATTTTCTATCTCTTCATCCCATTAGTAGTGATGGGGTTTAATGCTTGGGTTGGTTATGTATTACTATTATTGGCAATGTTTATTCTTCCCATAGCAATCTGCAATTATCTGGTAAAAAAAGGAGCTTTCAATTTTTCAGAGCATTTTTTTGTGGTAGGGAAAAATCCAAAGGGTTTCTTTAGTGCTTATGGGTTATTTCTTCTATTTGAAGTTCTATTTATCTTTGCTCAGTATATGGTCATCATTGATCCGGTGTTATTACTTATTTTTATGGTGTTAATTTTGCCTTATTTTGCTGTTGTGTTTGCAAGATTGTATGGGTTTGCTTATAGGAAAGTAAATTGATCCATGGTATATATGAAAAAAGAAAATTTTGCAGATGAATTCTTCAAAACACTTACTGATCATCTAAACGAGATAAAAGAGGTTAGGAATAAAGTTATTACTTTGCATCTCTATGTTGAATTCTTAATAAATAATTTTTTAGAAGCATTTTTCCCGAAACCAAAAAATATAGTAAAATTTACTTTTTGGAATAAGATAAAAATTATCGAAGGAATAGGATTCAACGAACAATTGTGCAGAAATATAGAAAAGATAAATAACTTTAGGAATCAATTTGCTCATAAGCTGGACTTAGAGGGTATTGTTTTCGATTTTGGGGATGTTTTTGTAAAAGAACCAGAAAAGTTCTCTCAACTTGATGATATTAACAAAATTCAAATTCTTGCTGTAGAAACTTTAATAAATATGAATGCAGAATTTCATAACTTTTTGAAATGGAGAAAAGAAGTGTTTCAAAATGCGACTTAATTTTACTTTCTCTCCAAAAATTGAGGTTTAACAGTATCAAAAGCGGCACTAAAAAAGTGTGTTCTCGCAAGAGGTTAGCGACTAAAGGCAACGAACAAATTAGACTTATGGTGTTATGTTTCAGGGGCAAAAACACTTCTAGTTTACGTTTTCGTTAGCGGCTCTCTCCTTCTTTCAGTTCAAGAAGTAGTTGGGGGCAATCTCAATAATTAAATCGTCGTTCGTATTCTTTGTGACTCATCCATTCGATGATGACAGCAAGAACAATCACTTCACCATTTGCTACAGAATAAAGAAGCCTCCATCCGCTTGGTAGATCATATTTCCATAAATTGTCAATACCATATTTTTCTATGTAAACCTTAGGGATTAGTTTTTTAGGAACTTGAGTCGAACAAAAAGCGTTCTCTTCAATATCGTCTAAAGCCCGGTTAATCCACTTGTATAACTTTTGGTCTTCTGTCTTAGAAGTTTTGAGCTTGACTAAAGTTTCTTTTAGTTTTTCCTCAGCAAATTTGATATGTGATTTCATCTTGACAGTTCTGGTCTCGCTAAATATTTCTTCACTAATTCTGGGTTCCAGATCCAGCAAATCTTTCCCTCTTTATCTACAGCAATTTTATGTGAATCTAATAGATAATCAAAAATTACTTGAAAAGTTTGGTACATCATTTTCTTGGGAAGATGCTCCCATAAGCTTCTTTTTTTGTATTCTCCACCGTTTTCTTTGATAAATTCTTCTACCATGAGAACTGTGTCTAGTTGAGGATAGTGCAAAATCGATTTTAACATTGCTTGCGTCACGTTGTATAAGTGTATATAACAGATAATATATAAAACTTTCGCTTGTTTTTGAGAATTGCTTACAATCCCATTTTAAATACCTTGTTCGCATTTTCGAAGAACACTTTTTGGTGATGTTTATGAGGAACTGCTTTTTTGATGGTGTCTATGTACGAACCAATATCAACGAGTGGCCAGTCAGTGCCGAAGAGGAATTTATCTGGGCGTCCAGAATAATTAAGAGCAAAGTTGAGGTCTTGGGTTATTCGTTGTAGGTCGTGCTTGTCTGGATGCGACAGGCAGAATGCAGACAAATCTGCGTACACATTTTCGTTCTTAAGCACGAGTTCAGCCGCGTCACGCACCCATGGGTTGCCAAGATGAGCGAGGATGAATGTTGTTTTTGGAAATCTGACCGCAATTTCGTCCACGTCAAGGGGGTGAGCGTATTTGACAAGGTGATGGCTGCCGAACGTGTCTCCAGTGTGAATGATTACCGGCACTTTGTATTTTTCAGCGAGCGTGTAGAAAGCATGATATTTTTGATCACTTGGATAGACAGGATGGTAGCCCGGAAGAATTTTCATCCCAAAAAGCACTTTTTCTTGAAGCAGCTTTTCAACTTTGTGTAGGTGGGCGCGAGTTGCGTGATCCGGGTGTATGCTGCACACAGGAAAGAGGCGCTGGTCTTGTTTTCTTTGACTCGTCAGTAATGCTTCTTCACCTGGTGTAGGATTGTTGTGATCTGAAGTAATAATGATCGCACCAGCCACGTTATGCTGGTTGAGCTGACGTTGCAAGTAGTTCCACGAAAATGGAATTTTTTCTTCTTTTGCAAACGTGGCTAATTCTGGATGGTGAAAGTTTGTGTGGATATGCGCGTCAATAATTTTCATGTTTCACCGATTTTAACACTTCACCAAAATATTTCACTCCTCTTTTTTTAAACTAAATAGTTTTTCTTTTTAAAGTTATTCATAACGTTTTGCCCTCCCTAAGAACCTAAATCTTATCCTTCCATCTTTTCAATCATTTCTTCAATTACGGTAAACCCTTTTTGCCAAAATTGCTCAGAAGTTATGTCAATACCCAAACTCTTCGTCATACTCACAGGAGATTCACTGCCTCCTTTTGATAATAATTCAATAATCTTCACCGCAAATGGTTCCCCTTTCACTTTATACATTTCATACAACGCTAACGTCAACAAATTGCCAAACGCATAAGCATAACAATAAAAAGGTGTATGAAAGATGTGCGGGATGTAGCACCATTCGTACGCAAAGATGTCATCAACCTCTACATTTTTTCCCAACTGTTTCTTCAGATCCGCGAGATACACCTCACTCATTTCCAAAATGGTTTTACCTTCCTCCATCATCTTATGAGCTTTTTTTTCAAACATGACAAAGCTTGACTGGCGGATAATCGACGCATACAAATCATCTACCTTCAAAAAAAGCATTTCTTTTGCCGCTTCCGGCTTTTCTCGTAATAATTTCTCTGAAAGCAGCATTTCCCCGAAGATCGATGCTGTTTCCGCCAATGGCAGAGGCGCATGAAACGTAAATTCCGTCTGCTCCCGGGCAAGATTATGATGCACGCCATGGCCTAATTCATGCGCTAAGGTAAACACATCACGGAGTTTGCCGGTATAACTTAGAAGAACAAACGGAGAACACTGGGCATTGACACTCATACAGAATGCCCCCGTCATTTTATTTTTCTGAACAAGAGAATGAACATTATCGGCGTTAAGAATAGCCAGTGCTTCTTTCTTAAACCGTGGAGAAAACGATTCATAGGCCTGAATGACCATCTTGACTGCCGCATCATAGGCTATTTTTTCTTTCTCTTCCTGAAGCGGAGCATAGAGATCAAACCGTCGCAGTTTCTTTACACCAAGCCTCTTTCGTTTTAACTCAAAAAAACGGTGGAAGAGATGCTGGTTCTTCTCACACACACGCAGTAAGACATCAACAGCTTCATCGGGGATATCATTCACGATATTGCGGACGTGAAGAGGACTTTTATAGCCTCGTAATCCCATATTTTCTTCCCGCCAATCATTAATCAGATTTTTATAGATCTCTCCAAGAACATCTTTGTGCTTTACATACGGCGAGAGTAATGTCCTGTACGCGCTCTCTCGTTTTTCTGCAGAAGGATCCCTCACAAAATTCAATAATTCCTCCTGCGTAACTTTTTTTCCTGCAAACTCAAATTCAAACTGGGACGTGAGAATGTTGTAGATGGTATTCAGAGCAGAAACACCAGTGACATCTTTGATCGTAATTATTTTCTCTTCATTTTCTTTCAATGTGTACGCTTTTGTTTTTCGAAGATATTCTAAGAAATAATGATATCTCCCGCTGGTGTGGATAAGTTCCTGCGCTTTTTTCTCCGGCAGTTCCTTGAACCATAAATTAAAAAATAACAAGCAGTTGCTTATCTTGGCCAGGAACGTTTCTACTTTAGACATAAATGCTGTTGCTTCCTGATCAGACGTATTTTCCGCGAAGCGCAGGTAGGCATAACAGCTCAGCGTATTGCTCTGAATTTTAAGTTTCTCCACTTCTTTGAGAATAGCCAAGAAATCATGGGGAGAAATTGTTGAAGTAAGTTTTTTTCGCTGCGCTTCCAGCGCTGTTGTTGCTTTTTCTATCTCTTTGAAGCTGTGATCGTGAGGTTGAATTTTAGAAAGATCCCATGATGAAGGAGTATAAGCCATTACGGGAGAAAACTCAGCAACCATTTTAAAGATTATGGTTATTACTATGTTTCACTATACTTACCATGGAGAATCACAGTAGAGTTTTATAAATTAATCTTTAATAACACTATTTAATTACTTAAGATTTAATCTTTTAAGTGTATTTTGTATTTGTTATATAAATAAAAGATTTGATAAAAAACTATTATTTATGGTATTTATATTTTAATTAAAATTTACAACTTATGAAATTGTAAATAAAAAATAAAGATTAAATATTTTGAAAATAGAAACGTATTAAAATACAAAATTTTCACAATCAAAAATGAAAGATGCATATTATGAAACCTTTCGTGAGCTTTTTAAAGATTATTATTGCTTAAGATGGATCATGGACAAACTTGAAGCTGAACCTCAGGTACAAGAACAAAACCAACAACGAGCTGCTTTCATCCGGACCAGGGATATCACGTTACCCTACCTTGAGAGGGAAAAGTGTAAAAACTTCTTTCGTAGTCAAAATGGACAACAAGAACCAGCATATCAACAACTTTCTAATGAACTTCAAAAGACATACACAAAGATTAATTCATCCCTTCCAACTCCAATAGATATCGGCAGTCTTCTATCTACTCTTCTTAGAGAAAAACCCTAGCTTTTTGTATAAAAAATACCCTCCGACGCATTACGTCACACTTTATACAGAATATGACATAATAAGTAATAAAATATGCCAAAAACGTAATATTTAAATAATTCATTACGTTTTCTAACACTATGAGTGACGGAAATTCTAAGAAAATTCATTCTCGAAGCCAATTCCATCTAACAGAAGAACAAATTAGACAACTTGTCAAACATGCAGAGAAATTGCGCGATAAGATGATTATTAAACTGTTAGCGTATTGCGGCTTACGTCGGTTTGAACTTGCCAAGATAAAAATTGAAGATATTGATTTTCACACTAACAAGATTGCAATTCATGGGAAAAAAGACATTCATCGGCTGGCGACAATGTTTTCAGACCAATTAGTAGAAGATCTGAAATTGTATATTCAATACGTGTTGAATAATGCAAAACAAGGTTACCTTTTTCCCGCCGTGTCTAGTTTAAACGAAAAAGGACATATTACGGAAGCGCAAATAAACAGGATTGTAGCAAAAGCAGGGCAGCGAGCACAGCTGCATAATCCCATCCCTGAATTAAAGAACATTAATCCTCATATTTTACGGCATAGTTGTGCGCGAATTTTGAAAGATAGAGGGTTAAGTCTGGAAGTTGTGCAGCGTGTTTTAGGCCATCTTTCTTTCAAGACAACGATGGATTTGTATGGAACAAAAAGTATTTCTGAAATGGATCTTTCTTTCAAGACAACGATGGATTTGTATGGAACAAAAAGTATTTCTGAAATGGATGAAGAATTGCAGAAGAAAGTGGGGAATGTTTTTGGATAGTAAGAAATAAATTCCGAAACATTTAATCTCCGACAAAACTATTTAAAAATAAGTAGCACTTTTTTCTTTTTTTCGTATTAAATCAGATTTAAGATTAAATACATTGTCTGAGATATACAAAATAAGCGTTATTTTATCAATAATTACATTATTTGATTATTTAAGTTGTTAGCATAACTTGAATAATAAAATCAACATTAAAACTAATATATCCAGTGAATGATTAAATTATAAGAGTTTAAATATTTTAATAATTTTTAAAACAATTTATTCTTAAACATTAAAATAAAACAGCAATATAAAAATTAAAATATGTCATAAATCAATTTAACCAACATAACTTAATTTTTTCTCTTCACTTACTTCTTCTGCTTTACGTGTTTTAGACATGATACCTTTCAGCTTTTTCTCAAATTCAGCTGCCTGTTTCATTAATGGCTTAGGATCAACATTCAAGCCAGTATATGCATCAAGAGCTTCAATTATACGTGCAGCAGCTTTACTATCAGGCAATCCGCTTTCTGCTTCTGCAAACAACGCAATGACTGGCGTTTTGATATTTTTCGCCAGCAATGCTCCCGTAACACCAACAATAATACCTTCTGCTAATGGACTCGCTTTCTGCTGTAATTTTGTATTAACTTGACTCTCCTGTGTTGCATAATAAAAAATCCTGCCAGCACCTGGATTGGGCGAGCCAACTCCTTCCAGGGAAATTATTTCCTTCGCTTGCAATGTTTGAGCCAGCTCATCAATGACATCAGCAAGTTTCCATCCTAAATCGCGACCAATGTTAATTGCATGAACAAGAACAAGATTGAATTTCTTGTTATAATGCAAGGAGATCGGCTCAATCACTTTATTGTCATGAATGGCAATCATCGCTGGAATTTCTTCTATCTCAATAATGCCAATTTTCTCAGTTTGGAGATGTTCCATTAAAAACTCTGTGGCAATCGTGCCAATTAAGCCAAACCCTGGAAATCCTTCAACAATGGTTACATTTTTTGGTTTCTTCGAAAGAACTAATTTCATGAGCATCACCTGTTTTTATTATGTTTTTTAGGAAGTAATGTTTTTGTCTTTTTAAGTGTTTCGAGATTCCAGTTGATTTCCCCTTTAAAATGAGAGGATATAAATTTCCGATATTATTTTATATTCAAACAACCCTCAAAAGAAAATCATGAAACTCACCAAAACAGAGCGTTTGATCCTCTATTCCTTAGGGCAGTTTTATGCCCAGTTAAACCAGCCGTTGCAGGAGAAGCCGATCCATTTACGAACATCAAAAATTGCGTTTATTGCCTTTCTCCTGCATTCCAACATTATTGTTAAAAAAGAGCGAGCACTTTATAAGAACCTGGAAGAATTAGAAAAGAAGAAACTTCTCGAGTATCAGAATAAGATGATTACGTTTACAGAGAAAGGAATACTGGTTGTAAAAAAAATCAATAAAGATGTGGAACAATTCATCAAGATAGAAAAATTTTTCAGCACAGGAGAAAAACCAAAACGAAAACTGCAGACGGTAATTAGAAGCTGAGAGTTCATCACCGCCGTACACTTTTTCCCGTCATCTCCTTTGGCTTTGGCAACTTCATTACGTCAAGAATTGTCGGCGCAACATCGGCTAATTCTCCACTGATTAATTTCCTTGCTGGACCATTAACAATTACCAAAGGAACGTTATGAGTGGTATGAGTTGTGGCAAATTTCGCGCCCTTATCTTCTGCATTGCCATGATCTGCGGTGATAAAAATAGTTCCCGAAAATTCTTCCACAATTCTGCCAAGGGCGGCATCGACTGCTTCAACAGCCGTCTTTGTTGCCTGAATATTACCGGTATGCCCCACCATGTCTGCATTAGCAAAATTAACAACAAAAAAATCAAAATTATTTTTATTCTTTAAGAATGCAGTTGTAATTTGATTTACTTTCATAGTTGGAGTAATATCATAGTGCGCAACTTTCCTGCTGGGAATATGAACTCTTTTTTCATGCGGGAAAATACATTCACAGAGGCCATTAAAAAAATACGTTACATGCGCCCATTTTTCCGTTTCCGCAATCCGCAGTTGTGATAGTCCAGCATTGGAAATGACTTCACCCAGTGTTTGTTCTGGAACAATCGGCGGAAATGCGACAGGTACTTTCACCAGAGAATCGTATTGTGTCAGAGTTACAAATTTGAGCCCGATAATTTTTTTACGCTGGAATTCCTTAAACTTCCCCCAGACAAAGGCTCTTGTAAGTTCCCGTGCCCGATCGGAACGAAAATTGAAAAAAAGAACGGAATCATTCTCATCAACGACGCATTTCCTGGTAAAAATGGTCGGCTTGACATACTCATCAGTCTCACCTTTCGCATATGCTTCCGCTAATGCTTCCAATGGATCGTTTCGTTTTCTGCCAATACAATTCACCATGCAATCGTACGCTTTATGCTCCCTCCCCCACCTGTTATCTCTATCCATGGCATAAAACCGCCCCATCATCGTGGCTAGAGTACCAACACCAAGTTGTTTCATTTTGTGTTGCAATTGTGTGATATATCGAGCTGCTGCTTTTGGCGGCGTATCCCTGCCATCAAGAAAGGCATGAACATAGACTTCTTGTACTCCCTTTCTTTTAGCCAATTCTAATAATGCGAACAAATGATTGATATGGGAATGAACGCCGGAATCGCTCAATAAACCCACCAGATGCAATTTTTGTTTTTTCTCTTTTGCATGATTGACGGCAGATAACAACGCGTTGTTTTTGAAGAATGAACCATTGTTTATGGCGTTGTTGATGCGGACTAAATCCGAATCAATGATCCTTCCAGCACCAATTGTTAAATGACCTACCTCAGAATTGCCCATAAATCTTTCAGGGAGACCGACTGCTGGTCCAGATGCTTTCAAAATGGTATGCGGATTATTCTTCCATAATCTATCAAAAACTGGTGTTTTGGCCAAGGCAATGGCGTTCCCTCTTTTTTCTTTTCGATATCCCCAGCCATCAAGGATGAGGAGCAGCACTTTTGGCATGAAGAAAGGAATATTCTTGTGTAGATAAACATTTTGGCTGAGAGAAGACGAATTTTAGAAGAAACATGCCAAAAAATTTATAAATAAACCAGTAGAATGCAAAACCATGGAATTGACTATTCTGGAAGAATCAAAAACAAGACTTGTTTTCACACTCAAAGGAGAAACTCATACCTTCTGCAATGCTTTAAAAGAAGAACTGCTGAACGTGAAAGGTGTAGCCATAGCGACCTATCGAATCACGCACCCTTTAATTGGCGTTCCTGAATTTTTAATTGAAACTTCAGGTACTGAACCACGAAAAGCACTGAAAGAAGCATTAAAAGCCCTCAAGAAAAAAATGCAGGAATTTGAAAAAGAAGTAGCAGATTTATAAGTAAACATTTTTTTTCTTACGTGATATGCCTTTTTTATGAACAAAATCATTTTAAATTAGAGCTTCTTTGAAATGAATATGCTTGACAAAGGAACCTGCTTACGCTTCTACAAAAGGAAAGACATCCAAGAAGCGCTAGTGTTACATGCTAAAAATAAAGAAGTAGGGATGCGATTTGGAGAAGGATTTGGCAAACGACCAGATATCCTTAGTTATCCCAGAGATGTGCTGGAACTTGCTTTACGCAATTGTACTTCTTTTCACGCATCTGAAGAACGCTGGAGCAATCCTCTGGCGTTAGATAATACTTTACATAAAAAAGAACTGGATAGCCTTCGTATAGGATGGGATCTAGTACTGGATATTGATTGCGCTATTTTTGAATATTCCCAGATATGTGCTGATGTTGTAATAAAGTTTCTTCAATATTGCGGAGTAAAAGATATTTCCTGTAAGTATTCAGGAAATAAAGGATTTCACATTGGTGTTCCCTTT
The DNA here is from genome assembly GCA_018303265.1 of Candidatus Woesearchaeota archaeon. Classification (GTDB taxonomy): domain Archaea; phylum Nanobdellota; class Nanobdellia; order Woesearchaeales; family GW2011-AR9; genus JAGVYN01. Next base: position 34,197 of record JAGVYN010000025.1, on the reverse strand, counting down.
GAAGCATTCCCCAAAAAAGTCGGCGACATTGAAATGAAAAACTTATTTCCTGAAGCTGCCAAAAAAATTGCGTTTTACGTCAAAGAGAACATTAAAGAAGAATTAGGAAAAAGGATCATTGAATTTGAAGGAAGAAATTTTAAAAAAATAAGTGAAAAAACAAATCTTGAAACCGAAAAAATTAAGATTAAAATAACGACGAAAGATGAACTTGGAGATAAAAACGAAATTGAAATTCTTAATGTAGAACCATTCCTCGAAATTGACACTATTTTAATTTCCTCACGACATCTTTATCGCATGCCTTATAGTCTGCACGAAAAATCAGGATTAGTTAGTTTACCCCTAGATCCAGAACAAGTAATGCATTTTCAGAAAGAAACGGCTAGACCTGATGCATTGTTATCCTCTCTCTTTATTTTTTTAGATCGAAATGTGAGTAATGAAAGTGCTCGGCACTTGCTCGTGCAAGCTCTCGACTTTGACGTGAAGATTCAAAACGAAAAAGAAGAAAGTAAAAAGGATTATGATGAACTAAAGCTAACGAGCCCTATTAAAGAAGAATTTTTTCCTCCCTGTATGAAATTATTATTGCAAGGTATCGGCGACGGGAAAAAAAGAGGAGTGTTTATCCTTATGAATTATCTTGGTAAAATTGGCTGGAGCAAGGAAGAAATTGAAGCATACCTCAAAAGATGGAATAGCAAGAATGCTGAACCATTACGCGAAGTGTATCTCAAAGGACAACTGTATGCTTTCAAAGCAGGTGATAAACTGCCGCCAAACTGCAACAATGAAGCCTATTATAGGGGAATTGGCATCTGCAAGCCAGATACTTTCTGCCAGCGCATTAGAAATCCTGTCAATTATACTATTTTAAAATGGAAACGACATCTTCACGATCTTCAGGAAAATGAAAAATCAGCTGAGTAATATTACTGAGTAATATTATCAGGTAAACAATTTAAACGCAATGTAAGAAATTCCGAACTTGATTTTCTTTCCTAAACCTACTGCATTATAGGTAATTTTCCCCGTATCAAAAGCATCAAGTAAATCACTTTCAGATTCTACGCTTTCCAGCACAGATTGAGAGGTTTCCATCTTAATGGTAGGAGTAAATCCTGGTGAGCAACTGCTAAACTCGCTGATAACACCTTTTGTTATTGCTATACAATAATCTAGATCATCGTCATAATTTTGATGGATAATTATTTTAATTCTTTCATCACCAAAGAATGTTTGCAATGGACCCGGCAATACTTGCCCTTCAACATTCTCTTTAATTTCATCAATATTAAATTCTTTATATGCACCTAGATGTTGTAATTTCTGCTGCACTTCCGCTTTTCTGCTTTGAACTGATGGTGGTGCAATTTCAACTATACCCTCTTGACCATATACTGCCGTAACCTGAACTTGGTCTAAGAAATTAGGAATGTCTCCTAATCGTACAAAATCGCGTGTCAATCCTGACGATGTTATCGGCGACTGATTCTGTGGTCGACCTAGCTGTGGAACTTGTTGAACCTGCTGCTGTTGTTGAACAGGTAGTGCAAGTTGCTGGCTTGGTTCAGGATGTGCAACTAAAAATTCATTTACTTCTATATCGCCTACATGGACAGTTGCGCATGCGTCACGCCATGCCGGGTTTAATGCAAAAGGACCATGAGATACTGCACATGCGTACACTCTTCTTCTGGAACCATCCGAAAGAGTAATAGGACCTTCAACGATATTTCCAACTCTATTAACATTACGTTGGGCATTGGCACCATAACTGCAAGAGGCGTAGTCTACGACACAAACATCTCCTATATCGTGTCTTGCTATGGGCTGGTTACAATTAGTGCTACGGGAAGTAAGAAATTGGCGTTGCTCATCATGTTCTAAAATTACTCTGGCACAGCGTTCCCAAGCATACGTTGCATACTGCGTATCAGCAAGGAACTTGATTTCTACCGAGCTTCCTCTTCCAGCATCAAGCCAATTAGCTGTGCAGCTAGCCCGATTTACATTATTTACTTTCTTCTTGCTTACTAAACCTTCAAGGTAACAAGAAAATTGATAATAATTTCCGCGAGATGGAGTTTGAATTTCCTCAGGGCAACTGGTTAAATCAATTATACAAGAACCCCCCATATATACTCCTTCTGGAAGGGCTGGCTCTTCAAGGACACTTTGCAGTGCTGCGGCCATCTCTGTATTAGATAAATGTTCACCATGCCTACTTTGTAAAGATTGAACACGTTCTTGAAAACGACCGAAGAGTTGATCGGGATTATGACCATATTGAACTGCTAGATTCACTATTCCTATGGGCGTTATACCGGAAGTAACTATGCTTGCAAGATTACTGAAATCACTTGCAATTTCTGCAACTTTCCCTACATCTTCGATAATCCTATTTAACTCTCGTCCTATCCTGCTTCTCTCTAATTCTTCATCAATTTGATTGGTAAGATCTTCCCACCAATCACCAATAGCATGATGTGTAAAACCAAAAGCACTCGGAAGAACAAGCAGAGAAAAAATAACACCCATAAAGATAATTTTAGTATTCATTATTTAAACCTCTTTGAGTTTATCAAAACTGTAGAGTATATAAATCTTTTTTTTTAATTTTTTTAAAATTCTTTTAATTCTTTAATTCAATTGATTATTATATTAGAGGAAGCCACTTAAACCGCAATCTTTATAAATAACCTGCTTTACCAAACATAAATTAAGTCCGAGTTCACGCGCATTAGGACTGTAATGTGCTTATTTCTCGGAATAACGACTATTGTAAAAATGGCAGAAAAGCAAGAAAAATCCAATTTTAAACATATTGTACGAATTGCCCAAGTAGACGTACCAGGAGAGAAAGCAATTCGGTTTGCGCTGACAAATATTAAAGGCATAGGTATTAATTTTGCATCTGCAGTTTGCGCCGTATCAGGTATTAATATAGAAAGTAAAACTGGGAACCTCTCTGATGAACAGATCAAACGTCTCAATGAAGTTGTCCTCAACCCCGGCACGTATGGCATTCCCTCATGGATGTTCAACCGAAAAAAAGATTATGACACAAATGAAGATAAGCACCTCCTGACGGGAAACCTTGGATTTGCACAAGAAAACGACCTCAAACGATTAAAGAAAATAAAAACTCTGCGCGGCATCCGGCATCAAAAAGGACTCCCCGTGAGAGGACAGAGAACACGATCTAATTTCCGAAAAAGTAAAGGAAAAGTAATTGGCGTAAAAAAGAAAAGTGCGCCGGGAAAAAAATAAGTAAGTAGGAATGAAATGCAAACATGGGAGATCCTAAAAAATTAAAGAAACGCTATTGGACGCCGATGCATCCGTGGAATAAGAATGCTATTGAAGAACAGAAAAAGTTGCGGCAGGAATACGGATTGCAGACGCGAAAGGAAATTCTTATTGCCAGTTCTTACCTCAAGAAGTACAAAGATAACGCCAAGCGGTTAATTGCATTAAAATCTGCTCAGGCTGAGAAAGAAAAACAACAAATGCTTCACAAGTTGCAGAAATTAGGGTTACTTGCAGCAGGTGCAGAATTACCCCAAATTTTAGGGTTGCAAGTACAAGATATACTCAATAGGCGAATTCAAAGTATTACTTTTCGAAAAGGGCTAGCACGAAGCATGAAACAAGCCCGCCAGTTTATCACCCACCGACATATTCTCTTGGGAGAAAAAGAGATTACCTCTCCCTCATACATGGCTTCTCTTGAAGAAGAAGGTATGGTGCGATTCAAACCTGCCTCCTCTCTTGCAGATGAAACTCATCCTGAAAGAGTTAGCGTCGTGGAAGAATCACAAAAGGCTGCAGGAGATAAAGCAGGGAAAGAGAGCAAAGAAAAGGCTCCAAAGAAAGGAGATGAAAAGAAAATGACTTCTGAAGAGGACAAGTCACAGCCGACACCTGCGGATGTCCAGGCAGATGCCAAAAGTGAGGAGGCAGAATGAGTTCAGAAAAACCACAATCAAGACCGGGATCGCCGCCGAGATCATTCCGAACAGATTATCCTGCTGGTAGACCAACCTCAATTAGATGGGGAATTGCTCATATTCTTTCAACATATAATAATACCATTATCACTGTTACAGATATTACAGGAACAGAAACAATTGCCCGCTCCAGTGGTGGCCAGATGGTAAAATCTGATCGCTTAGAAAGTTCTCCCACAGCAGCAATGAATGCTGCCCAAAAAGTAGCAGAGATATGTAAAGAAAAAGGAATTAATGGTCTTTACATCAAAGTACGAGCTAAAGGAGGCCACCAAGGCCCTAAAAATCCAGGACCTGGAGCGCAGGCCGCAATACGAAAACTTTCACGTATCGGAATCCGCATTGGTAAAATTGAAGAAGTGACCCCCGAACCACATAATGGCTGTCGAGCAAAAGGTGGAAGACGGGGGAGGCGAGTCTGATGTCAATCAAACTGCAAAAAATAAAAGAAGAACGAAAGAAAAATAAGTTTTCTTTTCTCATTAAAGGGGGATCAGAAATATTTGCTAATACAATCCGACGGATGATTCTGGAAGAAGTACCGACGTTAGCTGTAGAAGATGTTGAAATTAAAGAAAACAATTCAGCGTTGTACGATGAAATGGTAGCATTGCGTCTTGGCTTGATTCCCATAAAAACAGACATTTCTACGTATCGGCTTCCTGAAAATGAAGACGAAATTGAACAGAAAAGTGCGCGTTGCACACTCCAGATAAAATTGAAAGCAGCAAAGAAAGGGTATGTTTATGCAGAAGAAGCAGAAAGCGGCGATCCAAAATGCACGTTTGTCTATCCCAAAATGCCTATTGTAAAATTATTGCCAAAGCAAAAAATTGATCTTACAATGACGGCGGTGATGGGCCAAGGAAAGCAGCACGCAAAATGGTCTCCTGGCTGGGCGTATTATAAAAAAGAGCCCATGATTAAAATAGGTAATGTCAAAGACCCAGAGAAGATTATCAAACATTGTTCTGATGGTGTTTTTACGTTAAAAGGAAATAAACTGGAACTTGTACAGGAGAACGTGTATGACAGCAACCTTTTGGAATATTACGCTGAATTGGATAAAGGGATAAAAGTGGAATATAATGAAAATATTATTTTTACAGTAGAGAGTTGGGGGCAATTAACATATAAACAAATGTTACAGCAGAGTGCCTTATTGTTTATCAAGAAAGTAGAAGATATGGAGAAATTGCTTTAGAGAAAAAAATGACAAAAAGAACAGGTCCAACAAATTACCAACTGCAACAGCTGTTGCAGGAACTTGAACCTAAAGTACATGAAAGTACTTTTTGGAGAAAGGTAGTAACGGATCTCAAAAAGCCAACGCGGCAACGACGCGTGGTGAATGTCTATAAAATAGACAAATATGCTCGTGACGGCGAAACCATTCTAGTTCCTGGAAAGGTACTGAGTGTTGGTAATTTAAATAAAAAAGTGGACGTTGCAGCATTGACCTTCTCTGCAGAAGCAAAAGAAAAAATCAACCAGGCGCAAGGAAGAGCATTATCTATCACAGAACTGTTTAAACAGAATCCAGATGGAAAAAAAGTGAGGATTCTCGGATGAAAGTATATAATGGTGAAGGAATTGTACTAGGGAGATTAGCCGTACAGGTAGCCAAAGACGCTCTTTTAGGCGAAGAGGTACGCGTTGTTAATTGCGAGAAAATTATCATCAGCGGGGTAAAGACAACCACGTTTGCTCATGAAAAACAAAGGTACGAAAGGAAAGGCTACCCATTAAAAAGCGCAAAATTTTCTCGCATTCCAGACCGTTATGTGCGCCGTTCAATCAGAGGGATGCTACCCTGGAAAACAACAAGAGGAAGAGAAGCTTTTAAACGGATAATGTGTTATCGCGGATTACCTGAAGAATTTAAAGGAGAACTCATTGTAATTACGAATGCTTCCATGAAAAAACTTCCAATCCTAAAATATACTACTGTTGGAGAAGTGTGCAAGCATCTAGGTGGAAAATGAAGAAAAACATTCAGACACAAGGAAAACGAAAACGGGCTGTTGCTCGCGCGACATTAGCTGCCGGCACGGGAAAAATTATCATCAATGGCCAGCTTCTTGAAAATTATGCTGATGCTGCAACACGTTTGCGGATAAGCGAACCTTTAGTGCTTGCTGGTGATATTTTACAGAATCTTAATTTTGATATTGTCACAGCCGGGGGAGGCATGACCGGCCAAGCAGATGCGATTCGCCTGGCCATGGCACGGGCCTTAGTTCAGCATGACAAGAAGTTAAAGAAAGTATTTGATGAATACGACAGGTTATTGCTGGTTGCGGATGTGCGGCGTAAGGAAGTTCGCAAGCCGAACGATTCTAAAGCAAGGAGAAGAAGCAAAAAAAGTACTTGATGCTCTTGCTGTGGAACGGTACTGCTGCCGCAGTGTTTTCTTAGGCCAGGTAGATTTGATAGATATCGCTGGGCAGTTTAAGAAGAGTTAGATGTGATTGTTTTCTTCATTCTTGTTTTTGTTGCTTATTATTAATTACTTCTTAGTGGTTATTGTAGGAATATTTATAAAAAAGCCCTCATTTTAGCTTTTTATGGAAGTGAAAAGAGCCGTTTCAAAAGAATATTATGAAGGGTGTTTACTTGGTTCTGCGATAGGGGATACGCTTGGAGCACCTGTTGAAGGATTGGACAAAAAGAGTATCCAGAATTATCATGGACAAGTAACTGATTTCCTGCCATGTATTTATCCATCTGGTTCATATACTGATGATACACAGCAAACCATACTCGTTGCAGAATCTCTTGTTGCCAACAAAGGAATATTAAACCCTGAAGATCTCGCGCAACGATTTGTAAGGTATTATGATTCTAATGAATATCGTGCTATTGGAGATACATTTAGGGCTGCCGTAGAACGTCTCAAAGAAGGCTATTCGTGGAAAGAAAGCGGTTTACAAGAACCAGAAAATGGTAAACTTCCCCTTGGTTGCGGTTCAGCAATGCGCGTTGCTCCAGTTGGTCTGTTGTATAACACAAAAGAAGAGCTTCTTGATAATGCTGTAAATTCTTCCTTACCAACGCATGCTCATCCAGAGACTCTTGCCGGTGCAGCAATTGTCGCATATTGTGTTTCTTATGTTAAAAGTAGGAATTCACAAGATATTAATTTTGACCATTTATTACCAGAGATTCAGAATATTGCATCAAGGCTAAAAGCTGAAAGAATGTATAAGCGACTAGATTTGCTGCGCCGTAACAAGTTCACAGCAGATACTCTCGAACAATTAGGAACCACTGGAGACGTTATGAGCTCAGTTACGTCTGCTCTTGCTTGTTTTATGTTATATCCGTCCAATTATGAAGCCACCGTCATTGAAGCAGTCAATTTAGGTGGAGATACTGATAGCAGAGCGGCAATGGCTGGAGCTATTTCAGGTGCTTATAATGGTGTTAACGCAATACCGACAAGATGGTTACATGATTTAGAAAATAGAGAAGGCATACGACAGTTGGCAGAAGAGTTGTATGAATTAAGGAGGTAATAATGCATGCACTATGCTATCTTTTCAGACATTCAAGGGAATTACCCGGCATTAGAGGAATTTTTTAATCAAGTAAAAGGTCGTGTTGATCGTTATCTATGCCTAGGAGACATTGTTCAGAGTGGAACCACCTTTGATGATAATCGTTGCCTTGATCCAAAAAGATATCTCCCGACAATATGGTGTATCTTGCAACGCTACCTTCTACAAAGATAATTGATGAAAAATATCAACTTATCCATGCTCCTTCAAATAGAAGGATACTAAAACAAGAAGATGCCGAAGAAGAGTTTCAAAAACTTTCCAAAATAGTAAACATTTGCTTTTTTGGCCATTCGCACCAACCATCCATTTATAGTTTAGATACAAAAGGTAAAATGAAACAAGAGAATTTAACTCAGAAGATTATTCAATTAAAACAAGACTCCCACTATATGATTAATCCAGGAGGTGTTGGTTTACATTGGGGGCATGAACAAACATACATGATTTTTGATGAGAAAGGACTAAACATAGAATTTAGGCATCTATGAGAAAATGGAAATAAAATTAAACAACAAAGTCATGAACTGGGATGAAGTCAGGTTTGATATTACATTAATGGCCTATGAGAGAATTTTCAGTGAATTTCTGCGACGGGACATATTTAAGTTAGGATGGTTCCAGGGATACCAGAAAGGAGATCTTCAAAGACTAGAGGCAATACTACATCAAGCAGATCAACAGTATGAGTCTCTTCCAGGAGAGGAACAGCAATGGATAGATGAACTTCAAGAATTTTATACTGATTTTAATTCATTTGACTGGGATTATTATAAATCTATACGAGATAACGAGCCTGCAAGATTAGAATACGAACTTGAAACAAGCGTGAGGTGGGCAAAAAAAATAAAGAACATAGTTGTCAATTCTAACACCCCTTCAGAAACTGGCTTGGCAAATATTTTTAATGACCCATTACAACATCTTCTTACAAGAGCAGGGCTAAAATCTACTGTATCTTCAAGAGGCGTCGTTAGAATGAAAGAAACAATTCAAGAAGACGGTAACGATAAAAAATATCAAAATTAAGAAGTTACTGGAATTTCATTTCTGGCAGTCCACTCATCAAATGGTTTATCGATAAAAGATTCATCAAACAAATCAAGATCTATTTTTTCAAGAACTTGTTCTTCAACAGTATCAACAACAGAATCTGACAATTTCCATCCAGTTTTGCCTTTTTCAAATTGTACTCTCGTTATTTGGGAACTGTGTTCGATTCCAATAATTTTCCCTTTTGATGCATCATATTGAAATTCAAAGCCGAAGGAACGATCAGCTATGTCCGCTGCTAAGAAATCACCGTACTTTCCATTGTATACTAATTCTCCTTTTTCTCCACCAATAATAGTGCCGAGGGCATGACGATGATGTGTTTTATCACTCTCTGTTAAAAATACAACCTGAATTGATCCATCGTCATGGACATAGGCAACTGCTTTCGCACCATAAATGTCAGGACCAAGCAATTCTAATTTATTCTGAAAAACTTCATTGATATTCTCAGGAGATACTCGGTCATATAAATTGCTTGCAGGACCATACCCTTGTACTTTACTAACCACTTTTGGTGTTGGAACTTCTTGCGGAGGAAAGGTAATAGCTTTTGTTGGTAATGTAGGAGGAAGACAAGGTGCGGCTACCGCATTACCAAAGAGCGGGCTCATGATTGCTCCGCCGACTAATGGGCAAGGAGCTATTTGAATATTTGCTGGTGATGCAATTTCAACAAGATCATCCAAATCTTTATCTAAATAATTATCTAATCCTGTAAATTCATAATAGGCATCAGTTGTTGATTTATCACCTACGTTAACAAACAACATTTTAATTTCAGGAGAAATCTCTGGATCAGCAATTAATATTTTATAATTTTCATCCGTAAGTAAAATCGCTTCAGCGTTATCAGCAATATCAACACTCCCCGTAAACCGTGCTTCAGGATAAAATGATTTTTCAGCTTTAGCAAACAGGGGATCTTCCCAAAGATGTTGAAACCTTCCTCTATTTCGCAAATACGCATTGTAATAGATATCCAGTTCATTTTTATCTTTCAATCCTCCACGTGCTATGTCTTCAGCCGTGTCATAGTTTGCACCGCTGTCAAGAGGTGTAAATTTGACTCCCGGCTGTCCCAACATTTCTTTCTTGAAAATTATTAATGGAGCAGTATCATCAACAAATTCACCAAACGGTCCCTTCGCACTGATAAAAACACTATCAGCGGTTCCTAACTTTTCACGTTTTTTTAATGAGATATCACCTGCTTCCACAAGACCTCTTTGTTGCAATGTTTTCATTGAAACAAGTTTCCCTTCCCTAAAGGCTGCTTGCGCTCCTTCCAATGAGTTTATCCCATGATTAGGCAAGAATTTTTCATTGATTTCTTCTGCAACATCATACAAATACAGTCGTGCATCGGGATTTAATTCTATACCTACTTTCTGTTCAACATTAAAAAATATCTCTTCAGCTCGTTGTGGATGAAGTATGGGCACTTGTGGAGATTCTAATCCAGCAACAGGAACTTCAATGAAAGAAACTTCTGGGATACCCTCTTCCACAATCTTCATTTCACCGGCGCTCGAAATCACCACCGGAATATCACCCTGCTTTTTAGATAACGCAACAGCTTCATCAGCTTTCGCAATGGCGCTCAAGTAATCTTCACCCGCTGAAACTTCTTTCACGCCAACGCGTATCTCATATCCACATGGATCGCCACATGCTCTAATAACTCCTCGAACATTCCCGGCAAAATTGGGATTGGCATCAACCACCACTTTTCGAATAGTAGCGAACCCTTCATCACCACCCCTAAATCTCCCTTTATTGGCAAATTCCCATTGTAAGAAATCACGAAGTTCATCAACATTTGTTATAGCTTCCCAGCCTGCCGCCTGCGCAATTGCTGAATATTGATTTAACGTCGTTGCTGAAACAGCTTTAATATTATTGACAGCATCAACATAGGTATCTAAAATGCGCTGATTTACTTCCGTAATACTCCTATCAATACGCTTCCCAGCTAAGGCTGCAAGTTTATCATCAGGAAGGCCTTGCTCTGTTAATCTAAGAATATCTTCTTTGTTCTTAGCACCTAACTCAATACCATCATAAGCAATAACCAAGTCCCCTTCCTGCACTGCTGTCCCAGGATTGAACTGATATGCTTTGACCGTTTCAATATTCTTAAAATTGGCATCCTGCATATCAGTAACGGCAAGATCAGAAAGCTTCTTTCTATACGCTTCACCATCACCAGCTGCTCGCAGGTTATCAAGTTCATCAAATTCATCTTGCAAACGAGGATCATATCCCTGGAAGATGTCATTCACATCGGCTTTTTGTTCTAAAGGTAAATCATCATACCAGCCTTGTATCTTATCTCCATACTTTACCGGCGCCGCGCCTGTTTCAGAAACAAATTCTAAACTCCTCCTTGTCTTCAGCCGTGTTTCTACTAAACGTCCACCAGCGCTATCAGCAATACCAACACGCAACGCTACGTTTTCGCCTGCGGCCGCCGAGACGGAACTTTCTGCCTTGCCAATAGCAGTGAGAAGTGCATTTTCATCCAGAGGAATGCCTTTTGGCACGGCAATATAGGTCGTTTTTTGTAATGTTGTAACGGGCAGATTATGTTGCTTCGCAAAGGCCACCAGATTTTGATGTTGGGCAGAAATTGCTGCTGAACCAGTTTCATAACTGCGATCATTGAGACCCTTCAACGTTCCCCTGTCCATGGAAACTTCGTATAAAGTATACTCGGATGGCAACTTATTCTCAAAGACGGGCAGTTTCAAAGCACCATGGGTATCCTGCGTTGCGATGGCATATAAATCATCTCCCGCCTGCCGCCCGACAGCAGAACCAACCGGTGCTTGTTCCAATTCAGTAATTTTAGATTGCAACGTTCTTCCTGCAGTAACTTGTCGTTCTGTTGGAGTTACGGCATTGGCCTGACTTAAATCAAGTCGGCCCATGTCTGCTAATTCTGCTGGTTCTGGTTCTCTTCCTATCTTCAACTCTGCTGCCAGCTCTTGCGGGCCTTGCAACGCTTCATCCGGTAACCGCAAATAATCATCATAAGTTATAGTCTTTGAAAGAATTGCATCCCGTTCCGCAGCGGTAAGAAGATTCTTCTTTACTGCTTCATCCAACGCTCTAGAAACAAGTTCCCGATCTGCTTCTAAGGGTACAAGATATGCAACATGTGCATCTTCGGGAAACGTCACGGGAGAATATCTGAACAGAGGATCATCAGCTGTTCTGAATACTCTTTTTGATTCATCCAAGACAACATAGTAAGGACCATGCGGTCCTGCCGCCCATTCCGGAAGCCCTTTCACGAGAGGTCCTGTCTGCCCAAAACGAACCTCTCCTTCCAGCATGATATTAAGCATATTCCGCATGCCGCCCTTATCTTCTTCAATTCCTTGCGCTGCAAGACCATTACGCCGCTTGAGAACACGCTCATTTAAATCAGATACTTGAAAAGTACCACGTGGATCATCATATATAGTGTAACGCCTAATTTCATCAGTAACACCTGCAATCTCATACACTGGTTTATATTCTACACTAAACCTGCCTTTGCCAAAAACAACATCTTTATACGCCTGGAAGGTGTCTGCAAGCTGTGGTCCCCCTTCACGCTGCAGTGCGGAGGTAATTTTATCTGCCACTCTCCCAACAGCAGCTTCTGACGGCTCGCCATGCAGCCTGGAAAGCAGAAGGTTTAACAGAAGGTTTAACTCTGGACTAAATTCTCCCGTTTTTTGATATTGGATGAACGCTGACGCAACTCCATCGGCAAGAGCATCTTCATCAAACGGCTGCGCCAGAAATTGTTGCTTCTGTTTCAAAAATCGGGATGGAACTTCTGGGGAATGAACTGCTCGCGACGTCCCGCTGACTGCATCATTAAACCCGCTTTCAATAGTTTCTGGAGGCGTAAATTCTGTTGGACCACCTGGCGCAGTTGCTCTTTTTCGCGGCGCAGGAAGATCCGTGGAAATGGAAGAATGGACTTCCGGCAAAACATCCGCAGAACTACCAACTGCCTGCTGCCGCGCTTCACCGCTAATTCTTTGGCTTGTTGCAAATTCGCTTGCGGCAAATTCTGCTTCTGCAGCTGCTTCTTGCTGTGCTCGTCGTGCTACCACTTGAAGATCATCTAATGCTTTTTCCACAGCTGCTGCTCGTGGTTGTAATTCTGAAGGAAGGGTAGCTGGATCATACCGCAACGTAGGGCCAAGCTGCGCACCAGCATTATCCAGCGCATCTATATTATCAACTACATCATCAGCAACAGGTTTTGGTATAGAATGAGTTTGAGAAACAAGTTCAGAATTGAAAGCATCAACTTTGGCAACAGAAGAATCTAAAGTTGTAGGCGGTGTAACTTTCTCATTAGTATAGTCTATAACCGCATTGCTTCGTGCTGCGAAGGTTGTCGCCTCCTCAACCACCTTATTTGCTTGCTGTACACCACTAATTAAATTCTGATCAACATTCTTAATACCAACTTCAGCAATATTATCCCTTAACAATTTCACTGCTTGCCGTTGTCCTTCATATGCCACATTCTCAGCAGTCGTTATTCCTCGCTTTTTTCCCAATGCCGTATTCTGCCACCAATTTCCCAACTTTGAACCTGATAATTCTAATCCTTGCTGGGCCGTTTTAATTTCATCAAGATTTTTTGTTGCCGCAGCAATTAACTCTGTATCTCCCGTTTTCAATGCAAGTCGGAGTTCAGAACGAGCCTGGCCAACCACCTTTTCCAAGGCCCGTGCTTCAGAAGTGAAATGAATTCTTTTATTCCACTTGGATAGTTCTACTGCTGTTGTAAGTTTTGAACCAACTTTCGCCACTTTTGTTCCTTTCGCAAGTTTTGCTACTTTTAAGAGTGCCCCTACGGGAATAACATCCGTAATATCAGCCACTTCCATTGCCGCATCGCCATACGTGTCCAGCGCTTCAGTAGGTAAAACATTATAGAACGTTAAATCTTCCACACGATATAATTCACGAAGACGGCGGCTGGCCTGTTCTGATGCTGCCGTCCCGGGAAATTCATTAGTAATGGCACGGAGCTGCGCTTCAACGGGTGCTACTTTCCCATTATTAAATGTAATCTGTTTCTCTACTTCTTCCATTGCCTGCATGGCAATATCATCTTTTGTTTGGTATTGCCCGCGCATTTCATTGCGTAAATTATGAAAAAAAGTTGTGCTTGTTTCTCCGGCGATAGCATCACGAGCTTGGGGAGATGCAATCTGCAGCGTACGTATCCTTTCCATCGCTTCTTGCGGAGTAAGACCTTCCGCTTTCAACGCCTGCAAGGTAACAAGTAAAGCTCTGGCCTGATCTTCTGATTCCGAGAGGCGGCGGATGGAATTTCTATCAAGCTCATCATAGGTATCAATAACTTTGGATTCTCCTTCCGTTACGAGATAATAAACATTGATAGGACTAATTTGACGCCCGAAATATGTGAAAAACCCGCCAACACCACTCCGTTCTTCAAGACTCTGTTGGTGTTTGTGATACGCCACATCCTTACGATCATTATATTCAAAATCTGCTCTATCTACAAGTTCCTTCCAAACTAATTCTTCTGCAAGCTTTTGATTTTCTTCTGCATTCCCACCAATACTGGGATCCATCTCTTGCAATGTTAACACTGCTGTTGCGAGGTCTCCTTGCTTAAGAAGAAAGCGAACTTTCTCACGTTGATAATCACTTAACGCCTGTTTGCTGATTTCCTGTTCTGCAATTTCCTGCACTCCGCTCGCATATGCCGCTTCAGTTTGCAACTCCGCGCTTTTCCCTGGCGCTATTTTCTCCAATGCGTTGCTCGAATCAAGCGCTACTTCCGGCAGACCGCCCTGCAAGGCAAGTTCGGCGGCAGCGTCAGGACGATCCGCAGCATAGGTGCCTGCAATCAGCAGAATTTCAGTATCTAATGATGCAAGATTCTTCTTCCGCTGCCATGCTCCCTCCGCAAGGGCAGGTATGCTCCTTTCCAAATTTTCCAATTCAACACGTGCGTCTTCTTGAAGAAATTTATTTTCTTGTTCTAAAACCCCGCTTTCTTTTATCTCATTAATTCGTGCTTGAGCAATGGCAAGATTATTTTCTACTTCCCGCAGCTCACGTACTTCCCTAGTTCGTTTATTTCCTAATTCTTGAACCTGCGCGGAAGAATCTTCAAAGCCAATAGGCATAATGCCACTGTTAATATCCCTCAGGGTTTTTCTCTCTTCAATCTCAACAGCAACATCCTTTCGCAGCTGCTGCATCTGGAAAATAATCTTGTTTTGAGTTTTTTTCCTTTCCTCAAATTCTGCTTTGCTTATTCCACCTGCATCACGCAGCGCTTCTGCTTCTGCGATATCTGCTTTGGCAAGATTGGCTCTTCCTGCGGTGTACAAGTAGAACTGAGCGGTTTGTGTTTTTCGCAAACGCTGTATTTTTTGCGCATCTTCCGGTGAAAGGGGATTCCCGTTACTGTCGATGTAAATTTTTGACAGATCACGTTCCAGCAGTGGTTGAGCAGGATCAACGATAATAATCTCTCCAGCGTCTAATTGCTGTACTGCTTTTTGCCGCTGCTCGAGAGCATCCCCTACCTTTTGCCGATACGGCACGTTATCCAGTAGCGCAATATCGATTCCAATTTCAGCGCGGATGAGTTTTCGCAATGCGGGATCATCGTCAAACTCTAACTTAGCTTCAGACAATTGCGCGAACTGTTTATTCTCAATAAGTTCCACTAATTTATTGATACTCTCCACATTTTTTTCAGAAGTAACAACAAAAATCAATCGGCGTAGGAGTAGTTGTTTGCTTTGTCGCGGGATCAAACTGTTCAAAGAATCCCTGGACACTGTTCGTATCCGGATCACGGGTTAAGGCGAAGTTGCATTCATTTTCCCCACAGGGAATTTTCATGAGAAGATCACGGCCAAAAATGAGGGTTCCTCCTTTTGTCTGTTCTTCTGCAAGCCTACCCAGATTATCGAGCCGGGGCGCATAACGCAAGCCATCATCTGTTACCGTTACTGACACATCAAACGTGAGTTCGGCATCTTTCTGGAATACGGCAGCTAACGCTGTCTGCTGTGCCGAAATGATGGACTTGCTCATCTCCAGCGCCGTCGTGCCTGCTGCACAGGCAAAACAATCAACAACCAGCGCATCCTGCAGATCACGTCCTGGACGAGTAATTTTCAACGACGTGCCATCTTCGTGAGCACGAAGCGTACTGTACTGACCATCAGCATACGTTCCCTTGCCACGGACATTAACAACAGAATGTTGGCCCACACGCATATCCAATTCTGATTTTCCATTCTCACCAAGAAAATGCGGGGTCCCTTCCTTGAGGACTGCACCTCCCCTGTCGCCAACGGTATAGAAACCAACATCAACTGATCCTTTTGACGTGACAATAACATCCTGTGTCTGTTCATCCCTGCTGATGTATACTTCGGCATTCTTTCCCAGATCTCCTGCAGCAGGACGCAATTGTCTTGCTTCCAGGCGGGCTCTTTCAGCATCAACTGCTTCTTCCACTGCAGCAGGAGACGGCGCTGCAAAATCGGACCGGTCCGAAAGTTCATCAAGATGGATCGTTACTCTATTTTCCCCAGTTTGTCCTTGTGTTACAACCCCGACTGAAGTTGTTCTATCAATGATCCG
>JAGVYN010000025.1:0-17893 GCA_018303265.1 Candidatus Woesearchaeota archaeon | reverse complement strand
TCTCCATCCCGTATCAGAAAACCATGATCCTGCGCTGTAACAATTGTCCCTTTCTTCTCAAAAGAACCATCGCCATAAAAATTAGAAGTAACAACTTCAGCATTATCAGTTTTAATATCGCCATTGGCCTGCAGAACTAACGTGCCGCCATAATTCCGAAATTGAACTAGCTTGCCGGAAACAACAATCGCGCCGGAAACAGGCCCTGTTACTTCAAAAGAACTGTCATCCTGAAACTTGAAAGAAATGTCTGTACTTTCCGCTGCTTCAAACGTGAACGTTTGCTCGCGCCCTGCAAGATCAACAAATGTCAGCTTATTTTCCTGATAGTGGATATCCTGATGCGCATCTCCCGTGATAGAAATATCTTCCGTGATTTCATCCCTGGTGCGAACAATCTTAAAACCATCTTTTAGAGTAATAATTTCCTGGATGGTGGGGTCATCCTGGTAATCAGCAAAAAAAATAGCTTTAACCCCATTTTGCAGAGTTCCCGCATCCGGATCAAAGAAAAACTCCGCAGCAAGGTCAGAAATGGTGTAGGCAGTTCTGTACGTCTTCTGCAAATAGGCGGCGGCTGATTCCGTATGATCAAGAAAATTTTGCCGGCTGTTTCCTCCTGGATAATTTCCAGAAAAAAAGGTTTTGTCCGATTCGGGATTCTTGCCGATATTTTCCTGCTTATCAAAATAAAACGCATCAATCTGAGGCCGAAGACCTACATTCGCGGAATTTTCATAATAGCGGGCCTGATCTTCTGGAGACAATGACTGATAATTTTCATACGTCGGATTTTGCAGGAAATCATCATACGTGACTTGTTCCGGCTGTTCTTGGAATGGTTCAGGAGAAATTTCGTCCTGAGCGGGAGAAGATAGAGCAAGAACGAGGAAAATAAAAAATACAATCATGATTCTCTTTATGGGAATCAGTACGATTTTTGTTATTTTCTTTTTCATTTTTCTAAATTCTTTTTAATTTCATTTTTCTAAGACAGTGATCGTTACTTCTTGCTGATCCTTTGCTCCTTGTTCATCTTTCACACTGAAAAGAACTGAATAGGCACCAACCTGCGTTACCGTGACATTAAGCAAACCATCTTCCGTAACAGGGAAGAAAGCGGAACTTGATTGAAAGATAAGATCATCATTATCATGGTCTTCAGTAATAAGAATGAATTCCCAGCGGTCGCCGACACGGAGCGTCACATCAGGAATGAACTGCAGTGTCGGTTTTCTATTTGCCCTGTCATCATTGCCAACTGCAAACAGAAACAGTAAACTTGGCGTATCTTCCGCACCTTTTTCATCTGTCAATGAATAAAGCGTAACAGATTCATCATACGGAAAAATAACGGGATAATACGGAAGGTTCTGAAATTCCAGAAAATCAAGTGTATCTTTAGCTTGTTCCACAACCTCTTCTGCAACATTGACCATGTCTCCAAGGTTGCTATCAACTCTTGCGGTAAACGAATCAAGAGTTATAATGTCTCCCGTGGGAAGAGAGATCGAAATCGGTAAAGTCATATCGCTTTGAATGGATGTTTTTCCGATCGTGGGAGCAGCTTTCATACGGCTAAAATCAGGTTGGATATCTATTCCTTGGTCTTCAAAGATTTCAAAATCGCCCAGGCATTGCTCAAGATATTTTGTAATAAATTGGCCGAGATCTTGCTCCATTTTGATATCCGAAAAACCTGAAACACCATTCAGCCAGCCGTAATTAACCAGGCCGGTGTCAGTTAAGAGGATAACCGAGGTATCATCAGGATAAATGATTCCCCCATTTGCTGCCAAGAGATAGACGCCGGAAGCTGTGGTTTCTTTCAAACAGCGTTCAACATACGTGATCACACTGGGACGAACCCATTCAAAAAGAAGGACTTCCGCTTGCTGCACTTCCAACGGTGCTTTCTTTATTTTTGATATGGTAAAAAAGATTCCCGCAGCAAGAAACAAGATGAGGATACCTATTACTAGGAAGATGGTAATTTGTCCTCTTTTTGACATGGGGAGAAGTAAAGAAAGTGCCTATTTAAAGGTTGTCTAGAAAGTGGCCTATTTAAATGGGGATCAATGGTTCGTTATTTTTAAGTAGTTAAAACTGAAAATTTTATAAATAACCCCTTTTTAATAGGGAGAAATGACACTTTCCGAACAATTTTTTCCTTATTTTTCTACATTAGGACTACTTTCTGCATCACTCATGGGATGTCCTGCATCCAATGCACAACAGCAAATGAAACCATTAGAAACTCTCGTTAATTCTACAGAAGAGCAAAATAATGAGAATGAAAGTGGCCCCATTATTCGTGTTGGTAAAATAGAATTTGGCGAAATAGAAATAATTACGAGTTACATTAATGAACATCATTCCTTGCAAGAACTTGTTGATTCATACTTCGTTGAAAATAAAATACCAAAAAATAAAATTAATGATCTCCAGAGAACAATACTTATTGAAAAAGGAGCAAGACAAATGAGCATTTATGTGGATCATCCTCTTGCGACAGTTAGTGCTTCCATTCAGGACGAGCACCGTTATGGAACATTACTAAAACAATACGGTGTTTCTTTAGGTCTTCGGCCAGTAGGTGATAAAATTCAACGAGGAGATTACAAAACACCGGAAGGAGAATTTTTTATCCCCCATAAAATACCAAATTCAAAATTCTTTAAAGCACTTTATCTAAGTTATCCTATAACTAAGCATGCGCAATACGGGCTGGATCATGGACTCATCACCGAGAAACAATATCAGCAGATACAAAATGCAGAAAAAAACTGCAAACTTCCTTCCCAATCAACACGATTGGGCAACGCTATTGAAATTCATGGCCATGGTGGGGGACCGGGATATGCAGATTGGACGCATGGGTGCATCGCCCTCACAAACCAAGCAATAGAAGAGGTATATAACTTTACAAAAACAGGATGCCGGAAGGGAGTTCCGCAAACGAGAGTTGTGATAACGCCATAAAAGAGTTACATTTATTAAAATCCCCTCATTTAATAATCATATGAAGATCGGAATTATCGGCTCAATGCAATTTACTGACAAAATGCTTGAAGTTAGAACACAGCTTCGGGAATTGGGCATTTACATAAAGCAATGGTTGGCAAAACCGATGATGAAATTGAAAAAATCAAGCTTCATCAAAAATACAACATGGATGCCATCCGTGAATTTTGGAACATGATGCAAGGAGCTGACGCTGTTCTTGTTTTGAACTATGATAAAAATGGCATCCAAAATTATGTTGGCGGCAATACTTTAATGGAAATCGGTTTCGCCCATGTTCTTAATCAGAAAATCTTTATGTTAAACCCAGTTCCGGAAATGCCTTATTGTAAAACTGAAATTGAAGCTGTAAAGCCGATTATCCTAAACGGGGATTTTTCTAAAATTGTGTAATAAACTCCTGTAAAATCCTAAAAATGAGTGCGCCGCCATCTTTAACTTCCTAACGTTCCGCAGTCCACGAGTGCTGATTCTGACTTTACACTCAGTTTACCTCGTTCACTAATGATGATATTCTGGAGAGGAGTACAAATTCTTCCATTCGGTGTCCAATACTGCTCGGTGCCGCTTCGTATGACGGTCGCTCTGCCTCCAAACGACCATTTAAATTCTTTAATTTCAGAAACATCAGTAACCGGACCGTCTTTCCACGTGTGATCAACAGGTTGTGCTTTACTATAAAAACCAGAAATAAGTTGGATGTTCGGATACGATGTTGTTATGGCCTCGGTAAGGGGATTCTTTACTGTTGGATTAACCGTATTACAGCCGCTGGTAGAAAAGGTGCGCACCGTACTGCTGGATGGCAACACGCTTACTTTTGATGCTCCTTCTTTAGACGTGATATAAAGAGGATCTTTTTCGTGGTGATAGCCAGGTAATGTTCCCGGGACATCGCTCCAGAATCGCTCTTCTCCAGTCTCTAACCAATGATGGCCTGTAAGCATGACATTCTCAGCAGGTATGCCTTTATCCATCTCTAACGGACTGTCCCTTGCATTGACAATAAAACATCCCCCGCTTTTCTGGCAAAATCCTTCCACATCCCTTGCTGTTTCTGGATTATTGCCTGCAACGAAAATGGCTGTTCTTGGCTGTGTTGTTGCAGGAGGAACTTTCTTGCCAAAACGGTCCGTAATCCTCTGCATGCAGTTCACACCTAATTCACAACTCACAACAGAATTTGTTCCTGCCCGTCCTGGGGCAAAATAAGAAACAATACTTTGATGCTGATTCGCAGTTGAAGACCAATGCTGAAGATGATTGTCGTTGAGAACATCAAATCTGCCGATGTAGAGATTATTCATATCTCCCTCCACGCTGAGCTTTCCTCCTGAACCAACATTAATTTTGGCTAATTTTCCCTTATCGCTGGAAATAAATGTTACCCGTCCATCCTGCACTTCACTAAACTCCACGGAACTGAAATAGGCAGGAGTTTTCATCGTGATTTCATCGCCGTGCTGAATATTCATAAAACGAGCCTGATATCTGTTCGCAGGATCAGCGGCAATACCTGGCGTATTCACAATGCAGCTAAATCCAGCAGAACAAAACGTGCCTGCCGTACGAAGAGGCTCTTCGGTATAATACACTTGTGAGTTTCCTTTCACTTCTAATGTTGTTTTTTCCTGCTGGGAAGTCAACTTGGCATTGCCCAGAATAATGAACTCTCCTGGTTTTGATCCTTGAGGGTTGCGTATTTTCCCGCTAATCTCCAGGCCGGTTATCTCTGTTGTGGAAAGTACCCGAACAAACGTCCCTTCGACAACATCTCCCGTCTTATCTCTGGTATTATCTCTGGTAAAATGAAACGTGCCTTCATATGACACCACAGCATAGGACCCCACAGAATCCTGCGTTACAACGGCCAGATCTTTAACATCAGTTGCCGCGACAGAAAGGTCTTTACTATCTTTCCTCAGCTGAACAACACCTCCGCGGATCGAATATGCATCTCCCGTTCTTTCCAGATTTTGAGTGAAGGCAAACGCATTCCCCTCAAACAGCAATGACCCATCTTTCTTTACAAGAGCCTTAGGAAAATGGGAAGGAGTGAACGTTGTTCCTTTATCCCCTGCTGTTTTCATTATTCTTCCATCATATGCAGAAACAGTTGCTCCTTGATCCGTGATGCGGTATTTTTCCTTAAACCACACTTTCTTTGCGTTGTCGTTATTATTCAACAGCGCCAGATTCTGTTGGATCTCCAGGTCAAAGCGTGTCAGAACAGGATCGTTTGCAAGTAATTGGTCAGGATTCTGATTGACCACAGCTGCTGCTCGAACAGGATCATGAGCAAAAGATCTGTCCAGTATCTCTGGATAGGTGAGAAGGCTTGGATCTTGCATCAATGTACTCCAGGCAAGTTCGGGGTTATTTTGAAATGCACCAGCAGGATCATTGACAAAATTATCGTGAAATGTTTCTTCATCAGACCAATCAACATCGGACCCATCACCTTCTTGCGCAGAAACAAAAGGAAAGATAACAAGTAAAAGTATAATAATGGGTAAAAGTAGAAAGAAAAGACTGATACTGGAAAACATTTTTACTTCACAATTCTTCTTTTTGAAATTGTTCTTGTAATTATAATTTCTTTTCATTTTATCACCAACTCCCAGCGCTGCCATGTTGTTCCAAACTTATTTTCTGCATCAATGCGCACGGAATGCACGCCTTTGTCTTCTTCTGTTGGCGTGAAACGAATCTCTCCCGTTGCTCCCGTAATATTAAATAACAAAGTATCGGTTGTAAAAGTGAACGGCCCTTGTTCTTTATTGAGAATATTAGCCGTGTACACAAACTCTTCTCCAACAGAAACAGTCTTACTGTGAATTGGCTCCATCAACGGTTTGTTTCCCTCATTTACATTAACATTAATGAGTAATGGACCAATAACACTGCGGCCAACGCCATCAATAACACGCACATAATAAAGATATTCATCATTGGGGTATTCATTTGTATCTAAAGTTATGACTCCTGATCTGGTATCGATGATCAAATCTTCCGGCTGGATCGCAAAAGTCAGATTTGTGCCAACGGCTTCTACTGAATACGTATGAATACCTGGCGTTGTGATATTCCATCCATTCAGTTCTCGCAACTGCAGAGGTGGTTCCGCTTGGATAATCGGTTCTTCTTCCAGGTTTGTCCAATCATAGTGCAGTACAAAACTATAAATCAACGGTTCCTTTTTTAATTGCTCTTGATATGTTACATCAACCACCACATTGGAACCGCTTGGTGCAAATTGGGTAATAAAGAATTGCTCAACTGCTTCAGCGAGATCTCCCAGTAGAAATGAAGAAGGCTCTTCTTTCTGCAGAGCCAGATAGGTGCTGAGCTGGGCATATTTTTCTTTAAAACTAAAAGGAACGGCGATGGTAAACGACTGTAATTCAGCCTGCTGGTCGGCAAGATATAAGACGAGAGGGTACTCGACAGAGACCAGCGTGTTGGGATCTTCAAAGCGCACGGTAATTACCGGCGGCGTACTGCCCACAATCACGCCTTGTTCCTGAAACGCGGCAAAATTGTCAACACATGATTCCAAAAAAGGTATTGTTGCTTCCGCCGTTTCTTGTTCTATCTGCTCCAGGGAAGGAAGCATGATCACCTCTTGTGTAAAATAATAAGGCAGTTCATAGGCCTTTTCTTTTTCTGTAAAATTAAAAATGGCGGCATCAGTGGGAAAATCATGGTATCCTCCTTTGGAAAACACTTCATAGAGTGCGTTGACCACGCTTTCTTCAAGACAATTTTCAACATATTTTTTGACAGTAGCAGTTTTCGCATCTAAGAATATAACCTTCTCTTCAGGAACCTGCGGATTGCCGATTTCCTGAACAGCAACGTAAAGTAAAGAAAAAACAGCAAGGAGAATAATTCCTACAATTATAAATACAGTAATCTGCCCTCTTTTTGTGTTCATGCTATCAATAACTCATGAAGAAAAGAGGATATTTAAAGCTTACTGTATTGTCCTCAAAACATACAACCTCATCCACGTAAGGAATAACAGGAACACGCCCAGATTCACGCTGACTCCGAGCCAGATCGGTTGAAGAAAGAGAAATTTCTGAGCATACATCAGGAAAAAACTAATCACAACCGAAGTTACCACCGCAAACAAGAACGCTTTCCAGAGATCTTTCCATTTCTCTTTGAGAAGATGAAATGCATTTCCAACAGATAGCCATACTTTATAATTCTGTACAAACGAGTATGATACAAGGAATGCAAAGAGAATAAAAGCAAGAATGAACAACGCTTTTATTGCCTGGACATAGACCACTAAAATAATCCCATTACTTATAAGACCAATGAGAGCATCCAGGATCAATCGCAGAAGAAAATACACCAAAAGGTACGGGATGAGCAATAACCCGGTAGTTAGAACAACAAGATTCCACCGCCAGTAGCGCTTCTTGGAAATTTTCTGCTGGAGTACTCTTGACCAGATCACCATCCGTGAAAAGGAAAAAATAAACAATGAAGCCAGAACAGCAAAGATTGTGCCAGCGAAAAAGTAAAACGCAAAACCTTTTACGTTTGCCAAAAAGTCTTTGCTTTCTTCAAGTGTCGCCGTAAGCAGATCAATTTTGAGCTGGTCCGCAGTTTTGCCGTTGCTGATAGCGTACGCTTTTGCTGCCAGGATATTTCCCAATCCCAAGAAAAGGAAGGTAATTACCAGAACGGCAACAACATCAACAGCAAAGGAAAACCAATGATTTCTGTTGAATTTAAACGAATCGAAAAATGTACGCAGGTTTTTGTTCATCATAGATTAAAAAAAGCAGGAGTATAAAAAATATACGGTTTAATTTTATTTAAGAACATCAATGGAATAATCTCTATCCGCGCCCTTTGGTATCTCTATTTCTGATTTTCTTTTTTTGCGGTGACGTTTCCCTAAACCAAGAATCACTCCTCCAGCAGCAACACCAAGTAATATATAGTTCCAGGCTTCATTTTCCCATGTCTCATTGCTTTTATTGATGCTTTTCTCCTTCTCCAACAATATCGCGGGTGAATACGTTACAGGGATAGAAATACTCTCTTTCTCCCTCCTTAGATGATAAGCATCAATAAAAAATTGTTTCGTTGCCTTTGAATACGGTTTATTATCCCCATGTTGTAACACATAATCAAGAATTTTTTCCTTTGATCTTAATTTCCAATAAAGATCACCATCATCCGGGTCGGGAAGAAAAAGTTCATTTTGCGGCTCGCATTCTCCATTTTTATTTGCATCAAAGCAAACAGAATAGCCTCTCTTTTTGTGGATAAGAAGCAAGTCTTCTGTAATATATTCTGAAAAATACACATTTGATTGAGCATACACTGAAGAGGAAAACATCATTGCCCCTGCAACATACATCTTCGCGATGATTTTTTCCAACATTATAAAAGCGAAATCTAAGAAAGTATATAAATTCATTTTTTCACCTACTGGTAAAAAAAAGAGTTAAACAGAGTTAAGTTTAAACTATAGTAATAACCTATATTTTAGAAGATAGCTCTTGCTTCTTCTGGTTTGATTACTCGTATTCCTCTGAATTCTTTAAGATTCAGCAAATGTTTATCATATGTTATGAGATATTTGGACTTGGACTCAAGAGCACATTCAATGATTATATCATCATCAGGATCATCTTTTACTGCTTTTATTTTCGTTTGAGGGTTCACCAGAGTTACAAATGCAAGAACTTTCTCTATAATTTCAGACACCTCATCATCAGAGAAGTCAAAGTCCCGTTTCAAAATTTCTTGATATTCTGAAAGAATCTCAGTAGTCGAATATATCTTGATCCCTTGTCTAATCAGATCAAACAATAATTTCTGGGCAACACTTCCATCCCACAACGTAGCAGAAAGTAATACATTTGTATCAAAAGTAATGACCATTATTACTTCGCTTGCAAGTCTTTTTCTGTAATTTTTCTACTTTGAAGTTTCATCTTGGCTTTCTTGGCAAAAACTCCCAAATCTTTAATTAGCTCTTCTTTGCTAGGGGTAGTAATTCTTTTTAAGATTATAGTGTCTTTCGCTCCCACTACCGCAAAGAGCGTTCCTTCGTCTACGTGAACCTCCTCGCGTATATCTTGAGGGATCACGACTTGTCCTTTTGATGACATCCTGACCGTTTCAACATTCATTTTGCCTACCTCTTATTATCTTACTTTCTTACAGTAAGCATAGCTTATTTAAATAATTTCCTATCAAAAACAGAGACTAAAGAATGCGAGAATCTTTTTAGCAACAGTCTATCGAGACATACTAAGGAAAGGACATTACAGAGATCCTGCAAGCAGAAATACTTTTCCTTATCTCCCGTATTTAATCAAAAAGTAAAATTAATCCTGTCCCAAATGATGCCGCGCCGACACCAAGAGTAATGTATCCCGGCAATTCCATGGGTTTGGTGCAACCCCCGCCTCCATCATAAGAATAACAAGCTTCTGCATTTGCTATTGCAATACCGATCACCACGGCAAGCGTACCCATACCCATCAATGTATATCCCAGCCAGTCATCGCTCCTGTTTCGGCCCTTCTTTTCATTCTTTTCATTGGAAGGAGAAGTAGTGGTAGAGGGAAGATAAGAACCGGAACGGGAAGAGCTAGAGGACGAAGAAGAGGAAGCAACTTTACTTTTGCAAATATAGGGAGGACATGGACTTTTAGGAGCAGGGGTTGTGGTAGAGGGTATTTTTTTGGCAAGTTCTTCTAATTTTTCAATTCTTTTAAGAGAGTACGCATTATAATACCATCCAATAACTTCTTCTGTTTTAGGAGAATGACGTTTTCCTCTCAGATTATTCAGCGCGTACTCCAGAATCTCTTTTTTTGTCTTTAATTTCCAATAATGAGTGCCGTCGTTTGGATTAGGAAGAAACGGTTCACTTCGTGGATCATCACACTTCCTGTTTTCGTTTGCATCAAAACAAACAGAATAGCCTTGCTTTTGGTGGACAAGAACTAAGTAATCTTCTAGACTATCCTCCTTTTGAACTGTGGTAGGAATCGGAGTTGGTGCTGGTTTTGATGGTGATTGTTCTTGTACTGGTTGTTGTTCTACTTGTTGTGTTTTTTGTTTGCAACTTGGAAGATACGGCGGGCAAGAACCTTCTGCAAGCAGCCGGGAGTCCAAATTGTCCTGGTAAACTCGTAAGACAGTTGGCGGCCTCATTTCTGAAGAATCTGAACTTGATTGTGATTGAGCAGACACGGGATTGGAAAACATCATCGTTCCTGCCAAAAATACATTACAAATTGCTTTTTCTAACATTTTAGACTCAAAAAAGGCAAAAACTATATAAATATTTCCTACTACTTAGTAAAGAAAATAGAAAGATTTTTAAAAAAATCCATTGTAAAGGTAAAAATGCAAAAAACAGTAGAAAAATGCTTGGATGTGGGAAAAAAAGCGTTCGTTGCTATTGCTGCAGCCGGAGCTATGTCCTGCGCCACACCGCATTTTCAGGCAAAACGGGATTATCTTACCTATCCTGATTATAAAAAGGAAATTGCTTTGTATAACATAACCGGGATCCTTGCCGAAAAATGCAGAATTAATGAAGAAGGAGTAGCTTGTTCTCGAATGTGGTGCTCTCATTACGAAAGAACGTACAATTATGTTGCCGGAGGAAGAACAGAGATTGGATCTCTCTGCACGCAATGGGAGACCATCTCCTTTGAAAAAAGATGGGATGAGATTCGTTCGGTAGCATTGAAAGATAGTAATTGCATTCAGATCAATAATTCTGATAAGTGCGACATCTGGGTTTATGAAAGTCAGGCTCACGATTTAATCGAAGCAATGAGAATATATCTGCGGGAAAGGTAAAAAAATACATTAACATTAAATATTCAAACTTACCCCTTCTGACGTTGAGGTGATGGATTGGCTCCTGTCTGAGTTCTCATAATCTAATTGCCCTTTTGCTGTAGGGATGAAATCAGCACAGATTTCCGTTACGGGATCGCCTTCATCATCAATGAGACGATAATCAGGATGGAATTTGATACAAACGCGGGTATATTCTTCTGGTAAGAATTTAATGAGAGTTCCCCCATCAGCCGCGCCATTTTCGAGAGCCATAACGGACTCGCCAAACGCGCCAACACGTTTGAAAACCCACTTTGATGCTGCTCCCTGCAATTGTATATTAAACCGTACCGCTTTCCCATCTTCATCAACATAGGGGGTGAATTTCTCATCCTGCGGTGCAGTTACGCCCCAGCTGATTTTATAGAACCATCCTTCGACAGGAACTTCGGCGTCTTCACTTTCGTAGCAAAACGCATTATCTTTACATACTTGGTCAGGACTGCAGATAAATAATTCTTCGGCTTCTTCATTCGGATTTCGTTCGCATAAGATAGGAGATTTTTGTGGTGATTTCTCTGCCTGAATTGAACCGACAAATTGATATGTTCCGGAAGGGGTGTGGATAAACGCTGCCGACTGCCCAGGCCGTTCCCGTTGTTTTTTTTCATCAATGCCGCACATTTCTCTTGCGGCAAATGCAGGCAGATCCGACCACTGGTTTAACATTTCACTATTAGCAACTTCCAACCATTGCTCTGTTGCTTCCGGGACAAGCGCATTGGACAGCGCACGGTAGCTTCCCAATTCTGAGAAGAGATCTAACACGCCGCCAACAACCTGTCCGCCAGCCCAATCTCCTTTTACCAGTTCCTGATAATATTCACCAGTGATCTCTTCCACGAATGAACCCTGCCATTCTAAGTTATCTGCTTTGGTGCGTGCTTCTTTGGCTTCGGCATCTGCTTTTTTGGCGTCTTCTTCAGAAATGCCTGATGTTTGTTCCGCCGTAGTGAAATCTCCGTTTATTTTACCTAATTCTCCTTTTTGTTGAGTTAATTGAGCATTAAGTTCATTCTTTTTTGTTGTTGTCAGTGTAGTATCTTTTAATGCTTCTTCCGTATTTTTAATTTCTGTTTCCTTTTGATCACGTTTTGCGGCCAAGGCAACCACAGGCGCTGCTTTTGCTGCCTGCTGTTCTTTGAACTGTGCCAATGCTTCCATCCTTTCATAGGCATCATCGTGGGTTGCAGCTGCTTTGACATAGATATCTTTTCCATCTTTATCCTTTTTTGGCTTTCCTGTTTCTTCATCAATAAGTGGAACTTCCCGACATCCTTTATTCGTTGTAAAACAGTTCAAATCTCCCTCAATATCTAAAACAGAATCTTCTTGTCCACCGTAGAGAGGTCCAAGATAAGGTTTAGGAGCTGGTGATGGGGTTGCTTGTTGTACTTGTGCAGCTTCCTCTTTTTTCGCTGGTGGTGTTGGTTCCGTTTCTTTTTTAACAATAGAAAGTTTAATATTAGCTTTTTTAGAAGATTTAATTGTACCATCATTTTGGACTTCTCCTAAACCATTGCCTTCCTTGTCAAATGCGTATAGTAGATTGTCATCACTCTTCAAGCCTTCAGAAACATAATACGCTGTGCCATCCAAACCTGTTTTCTTTTTTATATCTAATTCATTATTTTCATACGTGACTGTAATTACTGCTGGCGCTCCTGCTTGAGAAACTATTGCCGTTTGTGTATATTGCCCGGTAATCCCATCAGGAACACATTGATTAATTTTTGAAACAGTACCTATGCAGTTAAATGCTGTTCCTTTGTTTTCACCCAGAGTCCAACATCCTTCTCCAATCTTACAGTAATGAGTATCTGGTAAATTTGCTTCTGCAATTATCTTTTGCTGCCAGTCAGATACCCTAGCTTGATCATTTACATCTTCTATGCCCACTGATTTTGCTGCTTTGACGGTTTCATCCCAATTATTATTTAAATATTCAAGGGCACCTTTATTATTTGCAGCTTTTACTTCCCCGTTTCGTGTATACTCTATTCCCCCAAAAACACAGATATCTCTATTACAACTGCATCCCGTATCTTTACATCCCCACTCCTCTTTTTTAAATGGTTTAACAGTTTGTGTCGTCGTTGGTTGAGCTGGAGCAGGAGCAGCAGGAGCGGGTGCAGCTTCTTTTGGTGAAGGTGCTGGTGACAATAGTTCTGGGATAATAGACAGTTGATTAAATTCTTCAGGTATTGGAAGTATAGTAGCAGAGACAAAGTTGCCCTTATTATTGATTACTCCCCGCAACTGACCATCCTTCGTGTAGGCAAATTTACCAGCATTGTTACCCAACTTGTCAGAAACGTAATACACTTTTCCTCCCGCTGTTGTCTTTTGGAGAGAATATGTTGTTTCTTTACCAGCTGAATCTTTTAATGTCCCTAAAATTTGGGCTGGCGCAGCCGTTGCCTCCCCCACTAATGCTCCCCTGTCCCACCAGGCTTTTCCGGCTCGTGCTTCCGATGAGCCCCATAATACATTCCACACCTTGCAGAAAAATCCGCATTCTTCAGCTTCTTGCTGTTCTTCACCCTGTCCCACAACGAAGAGTGAACTAAGTAAAAGAATCAAAAATACAACTATCACCGTTGTTTTTCTATTCATTTTTTGGTTAAAATACCCTTAACCTTCTTTTTCAGTTCAGGTAAATCATACTTAATAACATCCCAAATAGTATTAAAATCAACCCCAAAATAATGATGAATTAATTTATCCCTTAAGCCAGCAATTTTAGTCCATTCAATAGAAGGATGTTTTTCTCTAAACGAAGTAGGTATATTCTTAACAGCTTCGCCAATTATTTCCAGTGAACGAACTATTGCTTTCTGCTTAAGTTTGTTTTTCTTTAATTTTTCTTTAGTTAAACCTTGAGAAAAACTCTCAATATCATTAATGTTTTCTAAAATATGCTCAATAAACACGAAAACATCTTTCTTCATATAATTCTAACCTCTTCATTCAATATTCTCTCTCTTAACAAGTGATTTATCCCATTATACGTTAATAAATCCACTCTTTTACCTAACTTCTTCTTCAGCTCACTCTCTAAACCAATTAAATCCAGTAAACTAAATTTTTTTCCTTTTACTTCAATCAACAGATCAATATCGCTCCCTTTTTTCTGCTCACCACGAGCATAAGAACCGAAGATTCCAGCTCTCACTACACCATACTTCTTCATTAAAGGGACAACTTTCCTGCGAATTTCTTGAATTTCTTTTGTCATTTTTTATATCTCAATTTATATCTCAACCAAACTCACCGCTTTGTTCATTCTCACACAGTTTCCTCCACGGGCGCTTCTTCCTCCGGTTCAGGAGCTAATTCCTCAATCTTAATCTTTTCCGCAGTTTTACAGTACGGCGAACCAGTCGTGTCAGGACGGTTTTCAATGGAACTTATGACCGTATCAACGATGTCTATAAGATAGGTAAATCCTGTGGCGACTTTACAGGCGGTGAGTACTCCTCCCGATTTGGGGATAAAACAAACAGGAAAACAAACGACGATTTTAACTAAGCGGATCAATCCGAGCGGTGAACTAAATAAGGCTTTGAGCGCTTTCCCAATATAACTGAGCGCGCCCAACCCCACAAAGTCAAACACCGGCCCCCAGACAAATTCACACATCTGCAAATCATATAAATCATTGCAGGCATCTATTGTCGCAATGCCGGCCGGAACTTCCCGCCCATAACAAATAATTTTCCGGCAATGAATTTCCTGCGCTTTCTGTAAGTTAAACACCACGCCCGGAACACATAATCCAATCATGGAAAGATACATATTTTCATATAACGATTGAGCCGGAAAGCCTAACGGCCCTCTTCCTGAAGCAAGATTATAGAAATCAAGCACGCTTGATTGCCACCANNNNTAATCCATGAACTCCCAGCCGGTAGTTTGAGCACCTTGCAATTGCAGACAATTACCACGAAGTGCTTGTGCAGCGGCAGCAGCAGGGGGAATTTGCTCTACACCATCGGCAATGCCCTTCATATTCTCGCTAAAGAGGTCAAAAATCTGAAATAACTTATTCAACAAAGTAACCCAATTCAAGATATATTTTATCCAATTCAACACTTCATTAATGACTGTCAGCACTTCCCCAAACTTGAAGAAATCACTTTCACGAACATCACGGATCCTCTTCGCTAAATTTTCATCAATCGCGCCTAATTCACTAAATGAAAACGGCACTTCAATATGCACTTCCTGCACTTCTGCGACCTTGATTGCTTTGTTTCCTATCCTTGAATAAACACGGATCTGGCAGACATATTCAGCGCTGGCTTCTTCCTCAGCAAACTGTTCTTCCGTAAACTTCTGTTTTCCCTCAAACGGCGCAAATTCAAGAATAACATTTGTGACAGGATCTTTTTGCCCTTCCGCACTGCTGCCGCCATAGAGCAACGCCCTGCTTAATTCCGGCCCTCCTTCCACTGCTTGACACGAGCCGGGAAGAAGATCCATGCGCAAGACCTGAACATTAGCATTATCGCTTTTCAGTTTGATTTGGACAGGCATCTTCGCATATGTTAACCGGGCAACGTCCAAGTCCACAAAAGGAACGTTTAATTTCGGATAGCCTTTGGAAACTTCCCAGAAGTCAGGATTCTCTTCTTCAGCCAATCCCAGAAGATCGAGGGTATAATCGCCATCGTCTCCCGCAACATTTTTTGCCGCTGCCGGCCACTCTGCTGCATCATTGCCCGCCGTATCCAAAACACGGATTTCTAATTCGGCACTCTTATCCGGCCCGCTTTTCAATGCTTCCGTTTCAATGACGCAATCCCATTGCCCTTCCGCTTCCCCGCGCTGGCAATTCTCTTCCTGGCTATACACACGCCAGCCGTCCTCAGGCGGAAGATCAGATAATACATACTCTGCGGGATAGATTGTTTCCGCATCATTGACCAGATCATTCAGATTAACCAAGATAAACAGCCCGCTGCTTTCAATAACACTCAATTTTATCTTCAGGAGATCATTACTTTGAAAGAAATCTTTCTCGCCTATTTCTGATACTCCATACACTTCCAATTTTTCCACTGTGGGAGAACCAGTATCCACACGCAGTTCCACTTCAGGTTTCAGTCCTTCATTCCCAACATTATCTTCCAACGTAGAAAGGCTTATCCTTGCTACTCCATCAGAACTAAACACTTGGGATGTTTCCCAATAGCATTCATACACATTCTCGAGAGACACACAATCCAGAGGCTCTTCCGAACTTCCTTTTCCCAACGCGCCTAAATTTGCTCTGACGCCTTCCTTGCTCAGGCCGGAGCCTTCCTCCTTAATCCGCACAATGATCCGCTGCTCGCCGCTGGTCACGTAGCTAACATCGCTAAAGATACGCTCTGTTCCAAAAAACTCTACTTCCGGTGGTAAGGTATCCGGTGTGAAGGCGGTGGAAATTGTTTTTTCTTCGATATTACCGAAAGAGTCTGATGCAATAACAGTCACAGAAATGGCCGACTCCGGCAGTACTTCCACATCCTCCCAGGCGCAATGCCATAATCCCGTTTCTTCCTCATCTTCTTCACACACGGCTTCCGTATTGCTTAATTCAGCTTGCACGGAGGAAGCAACAACCTTCTGAAGATTAGTTTCAATGATGTCAACCGTGATATCAGTTGTGGTGACGAGGCTGCCGATAAATTTTCCAAGACGTGTAAATTCCAAACTACTTTCAACAATAACCGGTTTGACAAAATCGCTGGGAAAGGATACGGGAGAAGTTGTTATGCTGTGTCCTAACCAATCCACAGCGGTTACTTTCAGCCTTCGTATTCCTTCACCGGAAAATGACGTCGGCAAGGTTCCGCTATAGGAAAATTCTTCCTTGCCTATTTCAAAATCAGTAAAAGACTGGACAATCGCGTTGGAATCCGCATCAATTACATTAACACTTTGTATGCCCACCGCAGGACTGCCTTTGATTTTATCCTGCACGGTAAAACTCACATGAACGAGACCATCGGCGTTATGTGATGCACTTAAACCTGTTATTGTTGGCGCTGAGCCATCCGCTCTAATAAGATCGCCGTCAGAAGAACTGTCAGGAAGGTAGATCACCTGGAAAGCATATTCCGCTTCTTTAATTCCATCCGTAAGCGGACTGATATATTCACAGGATACTCCTCCCAACGCAGCAGGACTGCACGATTGGAAAGGCGCTTTATTATCACCTATTTTGACCGTCACATTTTCTGGACTCACAGTTTTGTCGCCAAGTCCAGAGATTAACGCATTGAGAGTCCAGACATCGCCATCCGCATCAAGAAACTGCTCAATGCCCTCCTCACCGCTATTTCTGGTAATCTGCACTGTTGCGGCTAAAGCGCTTGCAGAATAGATCGGTAAGCTAATAACTAAGCAGATGATGAATACAGCGATACCTTGCCACGCTCTTTTTTTGGCTTGTTGCATGTTCTTTTTTTGTTTTCTTTCTCTTTTTTGTTTCGTTTTGTTATTCTTTAATTCTTATTCCTTACTCTCTTATTTCTTACTAATTCTTTATTTTTTATCTTTTTGAAATAATGTTTCTGAAATAATTTTTCCTAGCTAAACACCGGCTCCAAGGCAGCACGCACTTCCGGCTTCCTTGACACATTTCCTAAATTTATCCCTACCTGTACATCTTCAATGATCCTGCCGGCAATTGTGACTGTTGAATCCACGCATGACTCTCCAGCACAGCCTACTTCCGGCAGGCAGCTCCAGCCAGCGCACTCCCTTGTTATTGTTTTTACTTGTTGCGGCACGGACAAGATGTCCTGCGTTAACACGAATAACGTCAGATGCTGCGAGGTGTATAAATCATCCGGTGTAATAACAAGATAGGTGTCTTCAGTATCCCATTGCATGTTGCCATTGGCAAACCCTTCAATGGTGCTGTTAGGCACGGGAAAACACTCTTCTTTTTCAATGCCGAAAAAAATATCATACTTAAAAC
>JAGVYN010000024.1 GCA_018303265.1 Candidatus Woesearchaeota archaeon | reverse complement strand
TCATTAACAAGGTTTTGCAAAACAGCAAGGAGCAGGTGATGGTTATCGTGCCAACTCGTGAGCTCGCTATCCAAATCGATGTTGAACTTAAAGCTTTGACCTCTGGATTGAAGATCTTCTCCGTGGTTTGTGTTGGCGGTATGGGTATTGGAACTCAATTGCGGGACTTGCGTTATCACAACAATTTTATTATTGGTACACCCGGTCGACTTAAGGACTTAATCGAACGCAAAGCGATTCGACTGGCTGAATTTAATACCGTGGTTTTGGACGAGGCCGACCGAATGCTCGATATGGGCTTCGTCAATGATATGCGAGCCATTATGGGAGGTATGCCAAAGGGTCGCCAGACGCTATTCTTTTCCGCCACGCTCTCGAGTGATATTGAAAAGCTAATCAAGGATTTCTTGCGTGAACCGGTCAGAATTTCTGTGAAAACTCGCGATACTTCTAAAAATGTTGATCAGGATGTAATCAAGGTTGGTCTCGGGACCAACAAGTTTGACCTGCTCCATGATCTCTTGAAACAAAAGGAATTTAGTAAGGTTCTGATTTTCGGTCGGACCAAACACGGAGTTGAAAAACTCTCTCGGGTTTTGGCGCAGAAAGGTTTTAAGGCCGAGTCAATTCACGGCAATAAAAATCAGAAGTATCCTTTATCCGATAAGCAGCTTCTTCCCCGCAGACAATGCATCGTTTCCCCATCTTCTATCATCTAAAAAAAAAGAATATTTAAAAATGTTGTTATCATCTAAGACAAGAGAGACTTCTTGATTTCTTCTATCTCATGGTCGTGCATCTAAGACAAGAGAGACTTCTTGATTTCTTCTATCTCATGGTCGTGAACAGCGCAGCCGTTATATTTCGCTGCCCATAACACGGCGTCAAGAAGAACTTCACGTCCATCTTTCTGATCTGGAATGTATGGATCGAGCAATCCCAATCTGTAGGAAATGCCCACCAGTTCAATCGAACGGATAATGGTAACATCCTTCAGGGCCTTGCTAAATTGCGTCATCTTTGAAACATCGGAGACTACTTTTTTCTTAAACCTCATCTCAAGTAATTTTTGCATTTCTTTATTATTCTCGATGAACAAACGCAATGTCCGTTCATCCATCACCACGGCCTCAGCATCTGTTTGCAGCGCGCAGGCAACCGATTCCATCTCCCCTGATTGGATAATATCCACGCCTTTGTCCTTAACTTTAAAAGAATTATTGGCCAAGGCAATCAAAGAACTGACTTTCTGCTGCGGCACGTCCTGATACACTTCCAGCACCCCATCACGGATCAGTTTCAAGACTTGCAACGCTTCAAACTCAAATCGTTTCACTTGCAAAGGACGCTCAATTACTTCCTTTTTCACTGCTGGCGTAATATAAAATTTCCCGCCATACTTCTTCTTCAACTCTGGCAGAATCCAGCTTACCCGAGCCATGACTAACGAGATAATTGGTCCTGCATCAAAAAATAATATTTTGGTCATTTTTCGTGCTCTTAGATTATATACCAAATATTTTCAGCGCCTTGCCTAATCTCTTGCTTGCGGAGATTTTCTCCTTGTGCTGTTCCAGACTGGTGGTTTTTCCTGCGTAATGCTGCAAATCCCAGTTGGATAAGCCCATCAATCCTGCCGCCTGACCGATGGAAAGTCCTCTCTGCAGCAATGCCGTCCCCTTCTTAATCCGGGCAGCATGCATGACGTCCTGCAAATGTTCTTTTATTTTATCACTGGAACGGCGGACAATATCGAAAAGAGTTTTTACGCTTCTATTGTACTTGCCAAGATTTCCTTGTTCCAGATTCTTCCTTGCATCTTTCAGTTCCGTGAGAAGATCATCATAATCCTGCTTTTCCATCTGGGAAATAACTTTGTACAGAGAATAGATGAGAACTGTAATAGAAACAACATCCAAATCTTTATGC
The DNA here is from genome assembly GCA_018303265.1 of Candidatus Woesearchaeota archaeon. Taxonomy (GTDB): domain Archaea; phylum Nanobdellota; class Nanobdellia; order Woesearchaeales; family GW2011-AR9; genus JAGVYN01. The sequence goes on along the minus strand of JAGVYN010000024.1, from coordinate 24,574 downwards.
AGAGCAACGTCATCAATGGCATGATCGCTTAATGTTTTCAGTTCTTCAACATCCTTCTCTTCCCGTTCTTCCAGGATGCGGATCGCTTCGGCAAGATCATAGAGAAGCTCTTTTTTTACCTCTTCTTCCATGGTTTTAGTTATTTCTTTTCTCTATATAAAAATATTGTTTTTCAAAAAGATTAAAAAGAAGGGCCGAGAAACAAAGCAAGATTGGGCCGGTAGTATAATGGTAGAATAGACCCTTGGCTTAGGCAGCTGCGCTCACTAGTCTAGAAAAGCGAAGCTCTTTCCAGAAGGGGTCAGGTCCGGGTTCAACTCCCGGCCGGTCCATGAGCAACGCGAAATGGCCGGATGGCTCAAAGGGAAGAATATCCTTTTGTTTGCCGGCCGGTCTATACGGGCCTGTGGTCTAACGGCTATGACGTCGCCTTCGCAAGGCGGAGATTCCGGGTTCAATTATCCTCCGGGAAAACCGGGGATGTGAAACTCCCGGCAGGTCCATACATTTATAATCTAGATTCTGTTTCTTTTTTTCCAATGAAATTCAAAATCCCAAAAAAATACGGTTCATCTAAAACAACACCCTGCCCCTTCTGTCAAAGAATTGCCACCCTAATAAACCAGCAGGGGATGGAAGTGTGTCGGCTTCATGCGCAGGAAACTCTTCCAGAAATAAGATGTATCTGCGGAAGCTGGCTGGAACTTCATTCCGGAAAGTTCGGCCCGTACTTCAATTGTCTCAAATGCGGGAATATTAATTTCAAAAAAGGGATGGAACTGCAAGGAAGAATATCCCCTCAAAAAAAAGAAGCCGTTAAGGAAGAAACAAAACCAACAACTGCAAGAGAAAAGAAAGAAATTACCATTACTTCCAACGATCCACGATATTTTGATTGAATTATGTTTTTATTCATTTACTTTACTTATACACGGCAAACCTTCTCGGTTCACACATCACCACCATCAGTGTATCGGGATTGCGTTCCTGTGTTTTTTTCAGCGTGGCAAGATCTGTATCAGAAGCAGTACATCGTTTATACGGATGGGAATGCAGCAGGAGTAAACTTTCTGCTGAACAGGGTTCAAAAGAAACGTGATCAAATTTCTGCTCGTGCATCACGGGCTGATAAAGAGAAGTGATGTAATAATCTCCTTGTTCAATAAATCCCTGCAAGCAGACACTAAATTCAACGTCTTGTTGATGGAGATAGATATTTTGCAGTTCCTCATCTGTTTCGTTAAGGAAGAAAATGGTAAATTCATCTAATTCTAAAGTATTATCTTCAAGCAATGTTGAATCAAACAAGCTCACAATAATATCATCAATGGGAAAGGTGACGAACACGAAAGAGATCATTAACAATGTGAGGAAAACGCTCACGCCAATCAGATATATTTTTTTTATTTTAGAATCTTGCTTTAATTCTTCTTCCTCAATGTTCAAATCTTGTAAGATCTCTTTCGGTAATACTTCTTTATCCATAAAAAGAAAAGAAATTGTGCCTTAATAAAAGTATGGGACTGTAAATATTTGAATTCCAGAACCAATTGAATCAACTTATTTCCCCGGTTGCACGACTCCCAGCCGCGAGTGATACCAAACTACACTACGGCCCCGTCGCTGATCTGGAGATGTTATTTTTTATTAAATTTCTGTGCGACTTTATTAAAAATTGAAAGAGGAAATTTTTATAAAGAAAAGATAAATTGTTTCTTTTATTGCACCTGTCGTATAATGGCTATTATCCCGGCCTTCCATTTTTCAACGATGAAAGCCGGTAATCCGGGTTCGAATCCCGGCAGGTGCATTCTTTACAATGAAACTACAAAAAGCAACATTCGGAGCAGGCTGTTTCTGGCACGTGGAAGAAGCCTTCCGCCATCGCCAGGGAGTTATTTCTACGGCCGTAGGATTCATGGGTGGCACGGCGAAAAAACCGAGCTATGAGCAGGTATGCATGGATACAACAGGTCATGCTGAAGTTGTGCAGATCGAATATGATCCTTCCAAAATTTCATACGAGGAATTACTTGCTATTTTCTGGGAGAATCATGATCCCACGCAAGTAAACAGGCAAGGGCCTGATCTGGGAACGCAGTATCGATCAGTTATTTTCTACCATAATGAACAACAAAAGAAAGATGCGCTGGCATCAAAAGACAAAATAGAAAAATCGGGGAAATATAAAAAGAAAATAGCAACGGAAATTGTTCCGGCGACGGAATTCTATAAAGCAGAAGAATACCATCAGCAGTATATAGAGAAAGGCGGGAAGTGTGCGTTGGGATAATCACTGTTACATCCAATAACAAGACCACCATGGAAGAAAAACCAACGTGTTAATCAAAAGTGTTTAAGACGGCATTCTTTCTTGGTTCTAACGGAGAGGACTTTTTATCTTAATATCGCTTCCAATTCTTTAACAGATTGAATATCATAATCTCCCTTAACTGTTCCTTTAGAAACCCAATTAACTGAAATTGCTGGAATCCCTAACTCTCTACAACTTGTAATGTCTTTATCGCCATTTCCAATATAATATTTTGGTTTTCCATATTCTTTTATAAATTCCTCAAACAATTCTTTTTTGTCTGGACGTTTACCCATTGGACTTTTGTAAAGAATATCAAATAAATTAGAACATCCTACTTTATGCAAAATTGGTTCAACAGATGCCTCAGGAGCAGAAGTAATCAATGCCAGCCGATATTTCTTTTTCAATCCTCTTAGATAATCAGCAAAATCTCCAACTAAATCATCTGTTGTTACTTCTGCGATTGTCGCCATAGAAAACAAATTTCGTGCAAACTTCACTCTTGTTTCATGGTCAACATCTCCAAGATATCTCTTCATAACTTCATGAACCTTAGGAAAATAATCTTCCAAGCGGGCATACTTGTTGATGGAATTATCATTTAACAAAACTGACATTAAAGAGAACCACCGTTTATGTGCTTCATCAAATGGTCTTGATCTTAATAAAGCACCATCAAAATCTACAGCAAGTATTGGTTTCATTTGATTATCTCCTCCAGTTCTTTTGGACGATTGATTATATAATCTGCAATATCTTCCTCACCGCCACTTGGATGTCCCCATTTCACAAAAATAGATTTGCAGCCACTTATTTTTCCTCTTTCTAAATCACTTAGCTTATCTCCTAAGCAATATTCAATTCTTCCTCTTGATTGTAATTCTTTAACATCACTATCTTGGTTTTCTGCCCCTAACTTTGGTGGTTGACCATAAATGTAATCAAATTCAAATGGAATACCCGCAATGTGTAACATCCCTGAAATGATATCAGTTCTTACCCCAGAGACGATTGCTAATTTATAATCTAATCTTTTAATTCTTTGTAATTGTTTAATTAAGCCATCGGGAAAAATATCTTTGCCATATTTTTTGGCAACCATATACATCCCAAGCTGAAACAAATTTGTCGAAATTTGATTTTGAACATCTTCTCCAGACAACTCCATAAAATCTAAGTCATTCTCCCGATACTTTATTTTAGCATTAGATTTTAATCCAGTTAGTTTCTCGACAAAATCCCTATTAACTCTGTAGAAAGATTCCGGATCTGCATGTTGTTCTTTTGTGGGCAAAGATTTCTGAAGAACATTAGCTCTAAAGACATTGGCCTCTTCTATCATTTCAGCTTTAACAAGAGTTCCAGCAAAGTCCACTAACACTATTTTTGCTTTCATAAATAGTAATAGCCTTACTGTTTTATAAACGTTATCAAAGCCGGCCGTCGTTTATGGATGACCCTATTTTAAGATAACTTCAAGTAATTCGGGAAACTCCTCTGTTCCCATATCGCCAAGAGTATAATGCCCCCGCCCTTTAAGTCCAATAATCTTTCCAACAAGTGCTTTATGAAAAATTTTCAAACTCTTTTTTCCATCATCTTCTTCGTCATCAGCGGTAAACATTACAATTTCTTTGACCCTGTTTTTAGTTTGAAAATTTTTTCCTTTGTTTCACCGAGCCAACGAACCAAAAAGGCACAACCGCAACTATGACCTACTAAAATGGTGTTTGCATCAACGATGTATTTCTCAAACTCTTTTTTGAATTTTTCATACTCAGGATACCAAGGCGAGGGCATAAGAGGAGTTTCCGTTTCTATACCATTTGCAAGCAGTTGTTTTTTCGTCCAAGGAATCCAATGTTTGTCATAGGTTCTTGTTTCTGGATTCATTGCTTTTTCTACATCAGAAGGGCATCCATGAATGATTATACATTTTTTAGCAACCATACTAATTGTAAATTATGTGAGTATTATAAAAATTATTCCTTAAAGCAGGCGGAGGCGGATTGCCCATAATTTCATTTTACCAAAGTGGTACAAAAAGATTATATACCTCTCCTTTTCCTGAAACATCGCCAGGCAAAGGCAACAACGAAGAAGTTTAGCTTAGGAAATCCAATTGGTTACCCTTCTGGGTGTAAAACTTGTCGTTCGTCAGATTTGCCTGGTTTTAATAACATTTTTTAAAAAATACCTCACTCCCTTAATGCATGTATGGAGCGATGCTAAAATTGATTCTATGCAACAAACTAAGATACAAAGGCATTCTCAAATAGAGAAATGTTGGAACATTCACCTATGATAGATTATTTCTCTTTTGTCTACATCTGCAATAAGAACTTCGTTTGCTTCGTAATACACAACATATTCAATCCTGTAATCTCCAACTCGGACCCGAAAAACTTTATCTTTCCGACCAACTACTCTTTTTGAATCTGAAGGGAAAGGATCGTTGCTTAGGTCTTTAATTTTTTTGATTAATCGTTGATAAAGTTGTTTGTCTGATTTTTTTAAGAATTTTTGAGCGTGAGAACTAAGAACAATTTTGAACATTTTTATTGTCTCAATTCTTCTTCAAAATCTTCAAGAGAAACAGCTTTTCCAGAGTTATATTCTTCAATAGCTTCATCTAGTCGCTCTTTTTCTTCAGGTGTTAAAATAGTATCCACATCAATCATATGTTCTTTTATATAATCCAAGTCCGCACGAATGGCTTTTAATTCTTCAGTCATTTGTTGGACATTTACAGTTTCAGATGCCATACTGCTCTTATAACCGGCAATCTTTTTAAATATTGTGCTTGGGTTACTTAAGATTTTCCACGGAGCCGAAATGGGAAAAGGTAAACCGTAGCTAGCTTCCTATCTTCACGAATACCTGCCGTAAGCTTTATAAACCAAAAACAAAACCTTCACTCTTAAAATATGACCAAAATAAACAGCATTTCAATCCATGGATTTAAGAGTTTTGCCCATAAGACAGAAATTCCGTTCGAAGATAAATTTAACTGTATTTTAGGTCCTAACGGCTCTGGAAAGAGCAACATCGGCGATGCCATCTGTTTCGTTCTCGGACGCCTTTCGGCCAAAGCTATGCGCGCCGAGAAGGCAGCCAACCTGATCTTTAACGGAGGAAAAGACAAACGCCCGGCAGCGGCAGGAACTGTGGAAATTGCCTTCTCCAACGAACACAAAACGTTCCCTCTCGACGCAAAAGAAATTGTCATTGAAAGGACCATCACCAAAACGGGAAATAGCATTTATAGGGTTAACGGCAAGAAAAAAACACGTACGGAAGTGCTGGATCTTCTCGCCCTCGCCAAAATCAATCCCGAAGGGTATAACATCATTCTCCAGGGGGATATCACCCGCTTCGTGACGATGTCTTCTCTCGACCGGAGAAAGATCATTGAAGAGATCAGCGATGTTTCCATCTATGAAGAGAAAAAGCATAAAGCGATTCTGGAACTGAATAAAGTTGAAGAAAAACTCAACAATGCGGAGATCATCCTCAAGGAACGGAAAACGTATCTCAAAGAACTGAAGAAAGACCGTGATCAAGCACTTGAATTTAAAGAAGTAAAAGACAAGATTGATTCCCACAAAGCAACCTTTCTCCATCTGCAGATCCAAGAACGGGAAGAAGTTAAAGCCAAGTACGATTCTGAAATTTCCCAGCATCAAGCGAAGATTACAGCAGCGGAAAAGGAAATTGAATCATTAAAGAAAAAAGTGGAACAGGCAAAAAAAGAGATTTCTTCCATCAATGCCGAGATCGAGCAGAAAGGCGAGAAAGAGCAACTGAAAGTTCATCGTGAACTGGAAGATGTCAAAGTGGAAATCGCCAAAGAAAAAACACGTATCTCCACGTTAAAAGATGAAATGAACAAAATCAAGCAGCGGAAGGATCAATTCCGGCAGGAAATGAAAGAGCTGGAAAGCAAATCTACCTCCATGTTGCAGCAGCAGAAAGAACTGCAGCAAACACGTGCCAAAAAACAACAGGAATTGAAAGAATTAGAACAAAAAATTGCGCAGTTCAAAAAGAAAAATAACATCGAGTCTTCTCAGGAAATAGACAAAGAGATTGAAGAGAAAGACAAGGTGATTGAACAAAAACAGGAAGAAGTGCAGAAAATCCGCCAGCAGCAGCAGGATCTTCTGCGGGAAAAGGACAAGCTCGAATACCAACTGCAGACTCTCGATGAACGAATGCAGAAAGTGAAGGAAGTTGAAAAACAGCATAAAGACCAGATCAAACAATTACAGCAGCATAAGAATGATTTCAAAACGGCAACACTTAAGCTGAACCAATGTCTTGATCAGGACAGCAGCTTTGCATCGCAGCTTGCCAATGCCCGGCGCAGGACAGTTGAATTGCAGGAACAGCAGGCGAAACTCAACGCCGTGTCATTACAGGCCAATTTAACAACAAACAGAGCAGTACAGAATATTCTCGACAACCGCAAGAAGTTTGCGGGAGTGTATGGGACCGTTGCCGAACTCGGTCAAGTGAAAAAGAAATATGCCGAAGCGCTGGAAGCAGCCGCCGGCGGAAAAATGCAGCACATCATCGTCGATTCCGACAAGACTGCTGCAGAAGGCATCAATTATCTCAAAAGCAATAGATTAGGATCAGCTTCATTCATCCCCCTCAACAAAATACGCAGCCAGCCGATCTCCTCAGAGGATAAAAAATTACTCAAAGAACAGGGCGCGCACGATTTTGCCTTACAATTGATTTCATATAACGCCAAATACAAAAACGCCTTTGAATATGTGTTCGGCAATACTTTGGTCGTAGAGAATATTGACACCGCGCGCAAGATCGGCATTGGAAAGATTAAAATGTCAACGCTGGACGGCAATATCGCCGAATCCAGCGGAGTGATGCGCGGCGGGTTCAATGCCGCCAGAGGCGCTTCAGGATTCCAAAAGAAAGATACCCTTGAAGAACTGGAGCAGATTGAGGCAGAAATAGAAAAAGTGCAGAGCGTGATTGCCAATGTGGAAGTAAAACGACAGGCTAATGAAAAAGAAATTACGTTCCTGCGAACCACGAAAGCAGAGCTTGAAGCCCAGATTATCACCTTGGAAAAAACGCTGCATCTGGACACCGGCGATGTCGAGGCCACAACAGAACAAAAAAAAGAATTGACTTCCCGCCTCAAAGATGTGGCTATTGAGTTGGCAGCGATCCAGAAGAACATTACAGGCATCAACAATGAACTGGCAGGATTAAAAACACAAAAACAAGTTCTGCGTGACCAGGTCAGTGAACTGCGCAACCCGCGCCTGCTTGCCCAGCTCAGCGCCTTTGAAGAAGCGAAACAGGAAACCCGTGAACAGATTCTCCGTCTGGAAGGAGATCTTAAAAACAGCGCATCCCAGGTTGAACAGCTTCTCGCTCCGGAAAAAGAAAAGATCCAGGAAATTATCAAACAACATGACAAGGAAGAGACGCAGTTTACTAAAGAAATGACCGATCTTACGATATCCGTACAGAAGAAAGAACAGGATCTGAAACAAAAGGAGAAAGACAGCAAGGAATTTTACTCCAAGTATCGGGCCTTATTTGCCGAGCGTGAAAAAATTGCCGGCGATGTCAACAAGCAGGAAAATGCCATTGAATCGCTGCGTGAAAAAATGCGCAGCTCTGAGAGGGATGTGAATCTGGTCTCCCTCAAGAATGCAGAAGTAAAAGCAAAATTAGCCGGATTACAGGAAGAATTCAGCCGCTTTAAAGATGCGGTGCTGTTAAAAAATAGAACGAAAGAAGAACTGCACAAAGAAATCAGTAAATTTGAAGTTATCCTCAGTCAGATGTCCTCTGTTAACATGAAAGCGCTGGAAGTGTATGAACAAGTAGAAACTGAATATGAAAAACTTGTTGAGAAAAAAGATTCGCTCGTGAAAGAAAAAACAGATGTTCTGACGTTAATGAATGAGATTGAAACAAAGAAGAAAGATCATTTCATGAAAACATTTACTCAGGCCAATAACCATTTCCAAAGAATCTTTTCCAGTTTGTTCAAGAAAGGCAAGGCCTATTTGCAGCTGGATAACCAGAACAACCCCTTTGAGGACGGCTTAAGCATTAAAGTAAAATTGTCAGGGAACAGGTTCATGGACATCAAATCCCTTTCCGGCGGGGAAAAAACATTGACGGCCCTCTCTTTCATTTTCGCCATTCAAGAATACCAGCCGGCATCGTTCTATATTTTAGATGAGATTGATGCTGCGCTTGATAAACATAACTCGGAAACACTTTCTAAGCTGATTCGCGCCTATTGCCAGAATGCGCAATATATTGTCATTTCCCATAACGATTCCCTCATCTCTGAAGCCGACACGTTATTTGGCGTGAGCATGAATGACGGCGTGAGTAAAGTTACAAGTTTGAAGATTTGAATCAGGAAGAGTGTAGAAATTCATTTTTTACAACCTTTTTTGTTTTAAGAGTTCGCGATTTGATTATCTTCTAAAAACTTATTCTATAAAAATAAATGAACCTAATTAAATAATGAAACTAATAAGAATAAAAAAAATTCCTTCAAGACTGTTCTTCCTACAAATACTTTTTCGCTTTCTCCATCAAAGGAAGAACCGCTTCCACTTCTTCTTTTGTCATCCTGCCTAATTTTGCAAAGGAAAGTTCTCCTTCCGCGTTCTTATTTTCCCTGCTAATTTGGAGTTTTGGCGTTCCGTTATTATAGGAAAAAACAGCTACTGTAATCTTACTGCGCTGAAAATCAGCTGATGCAGAGAACAGCTCTTTATCCAAACTTTTATCAAATCCTGGCATACTGGCACCCCTTATACTTTTCTTCTCAGTTTTTCGTATTCTTCTTTTGACAATTCTATTTGTTTAAGGATCTCTAACAGTAATCCTTTACCTAATTCCTCATCGCCGTGTACGGGTACGACGGTCTTTCTTCCATCTGGATGGATATAACGAACGTGGCTTCCAACTTGATGTACTTTTTCAAAGCCTAACTTTTCTACTATTTTACATAATTTTCTCCCAGAAATGATAATGAGCTTAGGCATCTGAATCAAACACTGGCTTTAATTTCTACTTGTTGAATGCCCACAAACTTTAAAGGAGGGTATTGTTCTTTCTCTGCTTCCAAACAGACTTGAATTGCTTCTTTAATTCGTTCCATGGCTTGTTCCACAGTTTTCCCTTGGGTGTAACAGCCAACAATGTCGGGAACTTTAGCTACATACATTCCATCTTCATCTTGTTCAATTACGACGGTAAATGTTTTCAAGTTCATTTTTTAAGTAAAAGGCTTTTCTTTTATAAATATTAGGGACAATATTTCTACACTGTTATAGAGCTGCATAACTATATATCCAAATTAACGACTTCCTGTGCATGTTTCTCGATAAATTCCCGTCGAGGCTCAACTTCATCACCCATCAGGATTGTAAACATTTGATCTGCGGCAATGGCATCTTCAATCGTTACTTTCTTCAATTTTCTCACTGCTGGATCCATTGTTGTTTCCCAGAGCTGTTTTGGATTCATCTCTCCTAAGCCTTTATACCTTTGAATCCCCACACCATCGCCCATTTCCTGCAGTTTTTTTTCCTTCTCCCGATCAGTGTACAAATATTCTACCTGTTTTCCTTTTTGCAGTCGGTACAGCGGGGGCATGGCGATATAGATATGCCCTTGCTCAACGAGCGGTTTCATGTAACGATAGAAAAAGGTTAACAATAATGTCATAATATGCGACCCGTCAACATCAGCATCAGTCATCACAATGATCTTGTTATAGCGTAACTTACTTACATCAAACTCCTCTCCTACACTCGTTCCTAGCGCGGTGATCATCGTGATAATTTCCTTGTTTTCCATTACTTTGTGAAGACGGGCTTTTTCAACGTTCAATATTTTTCCACGAAGAGGAAGAATAGCTTGAAATTCTCGATTACGGCCGCCCTTGGCCGACCCCCCCGCGGAATCTCCTTCCACACGGTAAATTTCACAGCGTTTGGGATCTCTATTACTGCAATCAGCTAATTTTCCTGGCAATCCTGCGCCATCCAAAGCACCTTTCCGGCGAGTAAGTTCGCGGGCCTTGCGCGCTGCTTCCCGCGCCCTGGCCGCATCTAAACATTTCCCGATAATCGTTTTAATGGAAGTAGGATGTTCTCCAAAATATGTAGAAAGCTCATCATGAGCAAGCGAACTTACAATGCCAAACACATCGCTATTGCCAAGTTTAGTTTTTGTCTGTCCCTCAAAAAGAGGTTCTTGCACCTTCACGGAAAGAACAGCCGTAAGTCCTTCCTTAACATCTTCCCCGCTTAGTTTTTCTGCCTTCCCGCCGGAAATGTCTTTCGCAAAGGTATTTAAGATGCGCGTCAGGGCGGTTTTAAATCCTGATAAATGAGTCCCCCCTTCAATGGTGTTAATATTGTTAACAAAAGTGAAAACATTCTCCTGATAACTTGAATTATACCGCAGCGCGAGTTCAACAACAACAGTATTCTTTTCTTTTTCAAAATAAATAATTTCATGAAGAGGATGCTTATTTTGATCAACATATTCAACAAATTGCCTGAGCCCACCTTCATACTTAAACAGGTCGGTCTTTTGCTCATCTCTTTCATCAACAAGTTCTATCTCAATACTTTTGTTAAGAAACGCTAATTCACGCAACCTTTTCGCAAGGATGTCGTAATGGAATACCAACTCGCTAAAAATGGCAGGATCAGGTTTAAAATGAACAATCGTTCCTGTTTCCGTTGTATCACCAATAACTTGAAGCTCTGTAAGCGGTTTCCCTTGGCTGTATTTCTGGAAATGCGTTTTCCCTTCCCTTTTCACCTGCACTTGCAGTTCGATGGAAAGGGCATTTACTACACTGAGACCAACACCGTGAAGACCCCCGGCTACTTTATACGTATCCTTGTCAAATTTGCCGCCAGCATGCAGTTTTGTTAACGCGACCTGCACAGCAGGAATCCCTTCTTTGGGATGAATATCAGTAGGGATACCTCTCCCATTATCAAAGACCGTTACCGAATTATCAGGATGAACAATGACTTTAATTTTAGAACAAAAGCCCGCTAACGCTTCATCAATGGAATTATCGACAATTTCCCAGACAAGATGATGCAACCCCCGGACGCTTGTATCACCAATGTACATCCCCGGCCGTTTGCGGACAGCTTCCAGACCTTCCAGGACGACAATCTGAGCAGCCCCATAGTGCTGTTTAGGTGCTGGATTTTGTGCTACTGGATTTGGTGTTGGATTTTGATCTAGATTTTGTTCCATTTTTAAATGATAAAAACAAGCAAATCTAACGCTTTTCTTACTTATTTTTTCAGTTTTGTTTATTCCGTTCGAATGTGAGGTTATCGACGATAAAATCAAGAAAAAAAGAGAGAATTGTGGTTTATAAATGTATCGGTTGTTTTTGGATTTTTTTGTAATCTAGGACGTTCTTGCTACTCGGGGAGCAGCTGGCTCCATGGCGAGCAGGTTCTCAACCGTTTCTTGGACAGACCGATCTGAATTATCATTCAAGTTATGATCCTGGCGATATTGAAGATAACTTTGATAACAATCTACTGCTTCTGTCCGCCAGTAAGCTTCTCCTGACTGCTTATGTATCTCCATTGCTAGATGAGCCGCCGAAATAAAATGACGAATTTTGGTTGGAAGATCACAGTTGATACCAATCTGCGCGATTGCCCTAACACATTCGTATTCTTTTTCTTTCCATGAAATATCCTTTGTCTTTCCATACATAATTTCAGCAGCATGAGCGGCAGTGCGGTATTTGTGTATCGCATGTTTTGGAATGACAGAACCAGCCCCCTGCGCAGAAAATCGATCATAATCATACCATTTCTCTCCCCAACTGGGAGCCAGTGTTTCAAGATAAAGCACGCGCGCAGCATCTCCTGCAAAACCTAAACTATACATAGCATATTCCGGATCATTAAGCAATGTAATCTCACTGGCCACTTTATTGCAAGAATACGATTTTTTCATCCAGTTTAGATTTTTTGTTTTTTTATGCAACTCACGGGCCATGTCCGCCATGTAACACAGAAAATGCGCTTCCAATTTTATTGCTTTATACGGGCCTATATTCTCATAATTTCCCTTATGAATTTTTCGTACTCCCTCCTGATTATATCTGTACAATCGTGCCAAAGAACTTTCGACAAGCTTCGGATTCGATTTAGATATGTGGGACGCTACTTTTGTTAACTGTTTAATAAAGAGAACATCTTCGTCTTCCACACTTTCATGGGAAGCAATAAACTCAAGAACTTTATTTTGACAATCTTTATCTTTCAATTCATGATAATTCTCTTGCAGTAAATCTTCCAAACTCTTTGCTGTATTCATTCGCCATTAAAAACGTACTTCTTTTAAAATATTTATGCTTTAAACTTCATTCTTATACTTCATCAACCCGCCAATGCGGTTTCACTCCAATGTCCCCATACTGCTTTCTCCTCAAATATATTGAGCATTTCACAGAACCGTTTGTTTGCTCCTACTCCGCCGACTAGAATGAGTTCTTTTTTCCCGGTATGAGCCATGCCCCGTTCCACGACTTCCGCAAGCATGGCAAAACATGTTTCCTGCACGGAAAAACAGAGATCTTCTTTCGTTGCTTTCTTTCGTTCATATAACTGTTGTACTTTGGTTAAAATACCTGAGAAAGACACATCCATCCCTTTAACGGCATAAGGAAGTTCAACATAGTTTCCTTTTTTTGCTGCCTGTTCTAATTGCGGACCGGCAGGAAAACCCAGACCCATCATTCTCCCTAATTTGTCCAGCATGTTTCCCAAACCGATGTCCAATGTTTCTCCAAGAACCCGGTATTTTCCACCCTCTTCAACGATAATCTGCGTGTTCACACCGGAAACATAAAGATAGACAGGATTGTTTGCGTTATTCCATACTTTGCCTATGCTCAGATGCGCAGCAGGGTGATTTACTCCAATAAGTTTTTGATTATATTTCTGTGCTAACTCTTTGGCAAAATTATAGCCGAACCAAAGACAAGGATCCAACCCCGGACCGGCAGAATAGGCTATAAAATCAATTGTATCCCAGGTGACAGCTGCTTCTTTCAGTGCTTTTTGCAGGATAGTGTCAGCCACATTTTTATGATGGTCAACGACTTGATCCGGGATCATGCCTCCTTCTGTTGAGCTATAGCTATCTTTACTGTTGGCAATGATTTCTTCTTTATCCGTAACAATGCCAACTCCAAAGGTATGAGCGGTGCTTTCTATTCCAAGGATGATCATAAAACTCTTTTTTGAGAATTTATTTAAAAGACTTTAGGGAGAGAAAGGATATGCAGAAAAATATAGAAATAGAAAGAAACAAGGCACTATTTTTAAAGAGACTTTTATTTTCCTAGTGTACAATGACATTTAAAATCCTCCATGAAGAGGGGGCTGCCAGAATTGGACAACTAAAAACAGCCCATGGAACAATAGAAACACCCTTCTTCATGCCCGTCCTTACCAAAGGAACTGGTAAATATATTACCACCGATGATTACAGAGATATGAACATTCCTGCCGTTATTTCAAACGCCTTCCTTCTGAGCTGTAAACCAGGGACAAAAACTATCCAGCAGGCTGGTGGACTGCACCATTTCATGAATTTTTCCGGCGGTATTTTTACTGATTGCGGGGGGTTCCAGATGTCCCGTTCTATGTACGATGCAAAAAGCAAGAAAGGCCTCCATTTCCGGAACCCTTTTAACAATAGTAAAGTAGTTCTCACGCCTAAAAAAATCATGGAGATTCAACTCCAATTAGGCAGCGATGTGGCGATGATGCTTGATGATATGTCCGGATATGGAGTTACTCATACCCAAGCAAAACAGGCCATGGAAAACACGCACCGCTGGGGAAAAGAAAGTCTCCAATGGCATCAGGAATTAAAAAAGAGATACTCCTCTTCACAGCTTCTCTTTGGCATCATCCAAGGAAATTTTTATCCGGAGTTACGGGAAGAAAGCGCCCGATTCATCAACAGTTTAGATTTCGACGGCATCGCCATCGGCGGTGTTGCTATCGGTGAACCAAAAAAGGAAATGTATGCAGCGATAGACGCAGCCATTCCCCATATATCACCAGCCAAACCACGCTATGTTATGGGAGTAGGCAGTCCGGAAGACCTTCTTGAATTAATTGGAAAAGGAATTGATTGTTTTGATTCCGTGTATCCTACACAAACAGCACGGCATAACACACTCTTTACCAAGAATGGAAGAATAAATATTGATCAGACAAAATATCAACAGGATTTCACGCCGATTGAAGAAGACTGTCCTTGCCACACCTGCACGCAGTATACGAAGGCATATCTTCATCATCTGTCAAAAGTACAGGAACCAGCCGTAAAACGATTGAACAGCATCCATAATGTGTACTTTATATCAAACCTGCTTGATGAAGTTAAAAAATCAATAAAGAACCAGCAGTTTACAGAGTTTAAAACAACTTTTCTTGCAAAATTTAAACGCTAAATTTTCTTCTTTATCCGACTATTTTCTTATTCACACAGAGGGAATATTCTGTTCCCGGATTGCGGCAGATATCTTCCGTTGCGGCAATATTATCATTACAGTCAGCGTCTTCAAAACAGGCTACATCATTCACGACCGCTCCCGTTAATCCCTGCGGGCCGACAGCAATCAGAATTCCCATCAATATAACAATTCCCAAAAGGAGAGAAACAATAAGCATAGTTTTCATGTGATTATATAGAAAACACTAGAAATTTAAAAACATTTCCTTATTTATTCGTATGGGCCCCCTGTTATACGAGGGTGAGGAGCGTAGCGACGAAAGCGCAGCGCCCCAAAGTGAGCGAAGCGAACGCAGCGTATGACGCAGGGAGCCACGTTCTAACACATAGTTTTACAGGATAAAGCGTAAGCAATAAAAGGGCATTCTTTCTTTTAAAAAACAAAAATAGGCCATTGCTTTGACCTATTTTTTAGGTACAAGAACACGTTCTAGTTCATTATACATTTTATCTGCTAATCTTCTCAGATTAGCGTATTCATCAGGCAATTTTTCTTGCGTGAGTCCGTAACATTTACGAAGAAGATCAATTCTATCTTCGGTAACCTGAAATTGTACGCCTCGACGCGTCAACGAATCTGAACCCGTATGTTCTTTAACTAACCTAGAAGTATCTAAATAATCTCTTGCTAGACCCTCTAAGCCAGTTAGTCCCAATTCCAAGTTTGCTTCTTCAAGTGACATTTTCTTTCCTCCCTTGTTTATGTTTTATTACTTGTAAGTGGAAATTAAGAAGTATATAAATTTAATTCTCCCCTAAAGGGAGAAAAACAGAAAGATTTTAAAAATAGAAAGAAAATAAATGTAATATGGACGTTGAACCGTTGTTAGAAGAAATCGGACTGAGTAAGAATGAAATTAAGATTTACTTGATTTTATTAAAATTGGGTTCAACGACAACTGGTGCAATAATAAAGCAGACTGGAATACACAACTCCAAAGTCTATGATGGACTGGAAAGGTTAAGCAATAAAGGTTTAGTTACTTATGTTGTTGTTGCAAATACTAAACACTTTACTGCTGTCAATCCTGAACGATTGCTTGATTTTTTAGAAGATAAAAAGAAATTGATTGAGGAACATGAAAAAGGGATTAAAAAATTTCTTCCTCAATTAAAAGCAATGCGAGAGATTGGTGTTGATGAGACAGAGGCAGAGATTTTTAGAGGATGGAAGGGGATGGAGAGTGTCTTTAATGAAGGAATAAGAGTGATGGGAAACGGAGATACTTGGTATGTTATTGGTGCGTATGCAGGTGAAGATGTAAAGAGAACAGATCAATTAATTACGAAGATAATTAAGAAATGTGAAAAGAAGAAAATGAAATGGAAAGTTCTTTACAATGAAAGTGCTCGTAAAACTTTTCAATATGAACAAGCATCACCAATAACAGAGAATCGGTTTTTGAAACAAGAAACTCCTGCTACAATTAACGTCTATAAAGATGTAATGTTCATTGCTTTATGGATTAAGAATCCTATTGCTTTCCGTGTTAGAAATCAAAAGGTTGCAGATTCGTTTAAAACATACTTTAAAGTGATGTGGAGTTTGGCGAAGCCGTAAAGAAAGAATGCCCGTTAATAATTTATTGTTAGAACATTTTAGTTTACATCAAGTGGCTCCCGAGTAATATGTCGTATAACATCTATTTACTGCTTGCCGCCTGCCGTTCGAGGTCTCTTTTCTTGGCAACAGCTGCGCTGCGAGTACTGCATAAAGCGGCATTGATGATCTCTTCAGCAAGGGCATCTTCAATCCCGATCTTCTTATTAAAAGATCGAGCATAGGCTCCTTGGGTCATGTTACGAAGCGCTAAATCAACTCGTCGCTGCGGAGCAACATCCACTGCTTTTGGATAGCGAGCACCACCATACTCGATAGCAATAACTTCTTCTCTAGGAGCAGCATTTTCAACCGCTTTTACAAGGATCACTAAAGGATTTTGTTTTAATTTTGCTTCAGCTTTGGCCAAAGCATGCTCAACAATGCTAATTACTTTGTTTTTTTTGCCGGTATTGTGTCCGGAACTCATGAAGTGTTTTTTTCCTTTATGCCCGGAACTCATGAGCTTTGACGCAAGCCGCTCAACAATAAACGTCTGTGATTTGTGAAACCTGCTTCCTGCATAACGCGCACCTGTCTTCGGTATAATCTTAGGTTGGATAGTGATATATCTTTGTAGTCCTAAATCTTGAACAGTTGCTCCTCCTGCATCCCACCGATTATAAAACTTCACGCTGCTCATCGTCTTGCTTTCTCCAGCTTACCACGTAGTAACGCATTTAAACTTTGATCATTAACTTTAATTACCCGCCAACGCACACCGGGAATATCCCCTTTCGCTCTCCCCATTTTACCACCAATACTTTCGACAATAACTTCATCGTGCTCGTTAATTAATTTCTGCGCGCCATCGCCGGGCATAAACGCAGTAATTTGTTTTCCGTTTTTAACCAACTGCACACGGGCGCATTTACGCATGGCGGAGTTTGGCTGTTTTGCTTCTACTTGAATTTTCTCCAGAACAATGGCTTTTGCTTGCGAAGAACCTGCCAGAGGATCCACTTTCTTTTTCATTTTTGTTCTGCTGACTAATCGAAATTGTTTCCGCCGCTTCTTTAATTTTTTTGCGGATCCCAGTCCTGTTGGTTTTTTAGCCATTATTTGTGCTAGAAGGTAACGTATTTATAAAGATTTCTAAGAGTAAATAATAGTAAACCTAAACAACCTCCACAGTAACATCAAAAAAACGTTTTACAGCTCGCGTAAGAAGTGATAAATTCTTGCCCTCGCGGCCAATAATGATGCTTTTTGTTTTCTTACTTTTATCTTTAAGCACCACCGCACCGTTCTCTTCAATAATTTCCTCCACTTTCAGCGGATAAATCACATTTTTGACAAAATCAACAACATTATCCTGATACTCAATCAGCTTTATTTTCTTACCTGTTTCTTGTTGAAGTCTCTTGATGTTAACCCCGCCCTTCCCTAACGCTCTTCCCATATCACCTGGTGCGATAACAAAATAAATGAGGTTATCATCTTTAAAACAATCTTTTACCCTCGCCTGCGTGATTTTTTCAAGCAATGATGCGAGGGCTAACATATCCTGATCAAGTTTAAGACGACTCATTTATTCTTCCATTACTGCGACAACAGAAACAAAATAATTCTTCTTGCAGAAAATCCCCAGCTCTTCATTGTTCTGTTCAAGTTCAATCAAAGGAATCCCCGTCAATTGAGCGTAGTGTTGTATGCTCTGTTTAACATCCTGCGGGCAATTGCTTGCTATAAACACTTTCTTGCTGGTACCTGCTTTCAAGGTTTTCAACACTGCATTAGAACCTATCAGAACTTTCCCATCCTGTATCTTTTTTTTGAGTAACTGCAATTGCTCATCAACTTCTTTCTTCATGACAACTCCCCTCACTTCATTTTTGTTATTAATCCTGGAAGTCCCGTCCCTAATGGTACTGGTTGATTAATCATGACATTCTCAACGACGGAAGTAAGATAATCAACTTCGCCTTCCAAGGCGGCATTAATTAAATGTTTTATTGGTGTTTCAAATGAAGCGCGAGCTAAAACGCTTGCTTTCTCACTTACAACGCCGTATCGGGTAATACCTTTTACCACACCAGTAGCACCCATGGTATCAGCAACCAGCATAATATGGCGAATATCGATGTTTAAACCCTGTGCTTCAATAACTTTATACACCTCATTAATTATGACTTGACGTGTTGCTTCGATTCCTAGCACTTCAAATATTTCATAGAGATCGTTACTTGTTGTTCGGGTATAATCCACTTCAGGCAGTTCCAAGATGTCCCGCAAATTAGTGCCAGAAGTAAGTACAATGTATTCATTTTCCCTTTTTACAGGTAATACTTGTTTTATTCCTTTGATCCCTTTTACTTTTGTACTTCGTAGTTTTTCTTTTAAGTTATATAAATCTTTGACATCTTCTGATTTTCCCTTCTGTATAAAAGTAAGAGAACGATCATCGTGCTGTAACGTAAATCCTTTCCCTTTTGTCTTAAGTAATTGAACTATGTCCTTCACTGACAAGTCATGCTGCTGCAGTAATGATTGATTAAAATCCAGCCGCAGCATCTGTTCAAAAATATTCAAAGAATATTCAGACACGAGATCACCAAGTAATGTCTCCTGGATTTTTGCCGCAAACTTGCGTATGGTATCAACCTGATTATGAGGGCTGTTTAAAAAAATTTCCATCATAGGAGTTTTAATTGTTTTTTGGGCATCAAAAATTTCAATAATCCTTGGCAGCCCAGTCGTTACGTTCATCTCTGCTACTCCTGCAAAATGAAATGTGTTCAGCGTCATTTGTGTTCCAGGCTCGCCGATACTTTCCGCACTGACAAGACCGACGCATTCTCCTGGGTTTATCTTAGCTGTTGTATACGCAGCATACACTTCTTCAAGCACAATTTTGAGTTTTTCCTTGCTGATAGAACTAGGAACTTCCTTTCTGATTTCATCCAGAATTAAAGCAGGCAGCTTATCTTCATACAAACGAACCAAGTCTTCATGTTCTATTTTCATTTCTTTGCACCCATAACAGATTGTACAATTCTCTTGACATCAACAACGCCGCCTTTCGTCTTAGACACATCCAAGCTATCTTCGCCGTACGAAATTTGAACCACTTTCCGGCTGGCGTCACGCACAGTCCCGTCATATTCAACTTTTAAATCCTGCATTGCATTTGACAAGCGGCGATATAAGTACCCAGATTTTGGCGTCCTCAATGCTGTATCCATCAGCGCGTCACGGCCGGTCATTGCCCCAAAGAAAAATTCTTGGGATGTTAACCCGCTCTTAAAATTATTTTTAATAAATCCTCGGGCTGTTGGACTGATGTCGTCTTGCTTAAAATAGGATAATGTTCTTTTCTTATATCCTTTTTCAATTCTTTTTCCGCGTAACGCCTGCTGACCTACAACGGCGCTCATCTGCGCTATATTTAAAGGATTGCCACGCGCGCCACTCCTGGCCATAATAAGAGCTGCACTCTCTTTCCCTTCCTGCCTCATAGCAATATCTCCGCTCTTATTCCGAGCGCGATTTAATGCTTCCATGATCCGAACTTCCACTGTTTCTTGCATCGTTCTCCCAGGGAGAGAATCAAGTTTTCCAGCATAAAAGTCGTCAATTAGTGAGTTTGTTTCATCCAAAGCTTTGACAAGAGCAATGCTAATTTGCTCTTTGGCTTCGTCAGACAAATCCATATCACTAATGCCAATGGAAAATCCTCTTCGCGACAAGACGGCAATACCTAACTTTGAAATTTTGCCAAGCAAATCCGCAGTATATGCCGCACCATATCTTTCATAGATGTTCCGCAGCAGTAATCCGCTTTCTTGCCCTAAATTAGCTTTGTCCATAAAACCAGAGATTAACTGACCGTCGATAATAACAACTTCATTCCCGCTTTTATCACGGCCGGTAAACGAAAAATCCGGTGGCAGTAACACTGAGAATACTTCTTTGCCATCAATTTTCTGTTTCTGAGGAAGTGAAGAAAAATCATTCACGCCGCAA
Organism: Candidatus Woesearchaeota archaeon; assembly: GCA_018303265.1. Taxonomy (GTDB): domain Archaea; phylum Nanobdellota; class Nanobdellia; order Woesearchaeales; family GW2011-AR9; genus JAGVYN01. The sequence goes on along the minus strand of JAGVYN010000024.1, from coordinate 4,094 downwards.
CTATATAACAAATCAATAGCCTCCTGCGGACTGAGGACTAATTCTTTTGTCAGCAGATAATTTCCAGTAATAGCATCTTGAATACATCCCACAACACTGAGGCCATTCCTGGGGCTTATAAATTGCGTCTCAACAAGCATTAAGATGCTTGCTTCCGCGCGCGCTTCTTCTGTCTGGGGAATATGCAGGTTCATTTCATCCCCGTCAAAGTCAGCGTTATAAGGATTACATACTGCTGGATTCAGCCGAAACGTTTTTCCTGGCAGCACTTTTACTTTATGACACATCATGCTCATTCTGTGCAACGATGGCTGCCTGTTAAACAACGCAATATCACCGTCAATCAAATGCCGCTCAACAATGTATTCCACATCTAACTCTTCAATGATCTCAGCTTTGGTTTCAGCCGTAATTGTCTTTCGTTTTCCATCAGGTTTTATGATATAATTGGCACCAGGATACGTCTTGGCCCCATTTTCAACAAATTTTCGAAGATATTCTTTATTCCAAGTGGTAACGCGCTCAGGAACAGTCAAACTCATGGCCATGATCTGCGGCACGCCAACCTCATTCATGTCAATCAATGGGTCCGGGCTTATGACTGTCCTCGCGGAAAAATCCGTCCGTTTCCCTGCCAGATTATGACGAATACGGCCATCTTTACTGCTTATCCTGTTCGCCAGCGTCTTCAATACCTGCCCTCCGCGGTGACGAGCAGGAGGCAATTGAGCAATGGCATTATCGAAAAAAGTAGTAATATGATATTGCAGCAAATCCCATAAATCTTCAATGATTACTTCAGGCGCGCCAGCATTAATATTCTCAAATAATCGTTGATTGATACGCACGATATCCCCTAACTTATGGGTTAAGTCATCTTCACTCCGCTCTCCTGACTCCAGAGTAATGCTTGGGCGCATGGTGACAGGTGGAATCTGCATCGCCGTTAAAACCAGCCACTCCGGCCGGAAATGTTCAATTGTAAAGCCAAATATGGCAAGATCATCGGAAGGTATTTTTTCCAATCTCGCTCTCACTTCAATGGGGCTGAGGCGAACATCATTTTCATAATAATTATAAGGTTTTTCTAGTTTTATCTTTTCTTGCTTGGTCGTACAATGCGGACATTTATCTTTTACTTTATACTTCGCAACAATCTCTTTAATCATCCGACGACGGGACTCAAACCCTTCTTCTTCACCAGTTTTGTCCAATGATGAAGTATATCGTTTAATGTTTGCATCGGGAATCAAAACGCGGCCGCACAATTTACATGTGGATTTTAACAAGTCTAGAATCTGACGTACAAATTTAACATGAATTACTGGCCTGGCAAGTTCGATGTATCCAAAATGGCCGGGACATTCTTTTAATTTCTGGCCGCAGGTTTTACAGCGCAGACCCGGATCAATAACACCTAAGCGAAGGTCCATTAAACCCCCGTCAACGGGATATCCTTCCCTATCATATAATTCAGGGGTCACTATTTTTGCTGTTGCTGAATCAACAATCTGTTTTGGGGAAAAAAATCCAAAACCGATGCTTACTATTTTCTTATGAACTTGACGACTCATGTTGTATGTACCTGCCATCCTTCTCAATACTTATTCTCCAAGTTTAATTTCGCATAAATGCCCATGGTCCGTATTTCATCCAGCATTAATTTGAATGCATAACTCATCTCAATATCGGACATATCTGAATTTTCTCCAAAGAGAGGAGAGATGCCCCGATCATTGCGACGGAAATCATAATATCCCATTAACCCTGATTTTTCACACACGGGAACGACGACCCTGTCGGCATCAAAGCGCTCTTTCAAAAGTAATGAAGCCCCATGGGCAATAAGTGTATCTTTTTCCATCTCTCCCAGCCGCAAGCCGCCTTCCTTCGCTTTTCCCTCGGTCGGCTGCCGCGTGAGCAACTGAATAGGTCCGCGAGCTCGAGATTGAATTTTATTGGCTACCATGTGCCTTAAGCGGAGATAATGCATGTTGCCAACATAAATTCTTGCTAACATTTGCTTTCCTGTTCTGCCATCATTGAAAACTTCAGTCCCATCCTCACTAAATCCCAGTTTCAATAATTCTTTTCGCAACTCTTCTTCCCTTTCCGCTTCAAAGAGTGTTCCGTCAACATAGCGTCCAGCTAATGCCCCCACTTTTGCGCCAATAAGTTCAATCAAGTGAGAAACAGTCATCCGTGACGAAATACCATGAGGAGTAAAAATAAGATCGGGAATGATGCCTGACGTTGAGAAAGGAATATCCTGCTGCGGTATCAAGATGCCGGTAACTCCCTTTTGCCCATGACGACTCGTAAACTTGTCTCCGATCTCTGGAATACGTTCCTCCCGCAAGCGGACTTGTACTAGTTTATTTCCTTCTTCATTTTCTGAAAGTACCACTAAATCAGCAACTCCTTTCTCGCCGTGCTTCAATGAGATGGAACTTTCCCGTCGAATTGCCGCCGATAAATTATATTCATCCAGGCTGCTTAAAAAACGCGGCGGACTTGTTCTTCCAATAATAACGTCTCCTTCGCTTACTTTCGCTTCCGGATAAATAAGGCCATCTCCTTCTAAAAACTGATAATCTTTCTCGCTGCGGTATCCTTTCACATCTTTATCAGGAATAGAAATTTCATCAATTAATCCTCCTGAATAACGCAGCTCTTCAGCACTTACCGGTTGAAAATACGTACTTCGCGCTAATCCCCTTTCAACTGATGATTTATTAAGGATCACACCATCTTCCATGTTGTACCCATCGTAGCACATCACGGCGACAATCATATTTTGCCCGGAAGGATGTTCACCGTATCCCGTAACACCGTGAATTTTCGTTCTGACAATAGGGAATTGAGGATAATGAAGAATACTTGCATCCATATCCATCCGTAAATGATAATTTGCAGCATAGAAACCCAAGGCTTGCTTCTGATTTTTACTTCCAATAATAAGACGAGATGGCTGATTGTAATTGCCAAACGGAACCAAAGCAGTGGTAATGCCGCAAATGGCTCCAGGAGTAATCTCAAGATGGGTATGCTCTGGCGTAAGATCTGCTTCGCTGCAGGCAACAAGAGTGTTTTCTTCCTCAGCAGCATCAAGATATTCAATGACACCCTGCCGCACAAGATCATGCCACGTGATTTCCCCATCAGTTAACTGCTGAAGATGCTTTTCCGTAAGCAATGATTTGCCTTGTTTAACAATAATCAAAGGACGTCGGGCACGACCTTCATCTGTTAAAACATGAACTTCTTGCGCGGTGGCATAAACATTAACATCTTCTGAAAGCGACCCTTGCCTTCTCAGATCGCGCAGCTCATTCGCAAAAGGAAGTGCATCATCAACTGTACCTACATATTTTGAATTTACATATACGTCAACCATTTTATACCGCTTCCTGCAATCCAAGGGATTTCATTTTTTCAATAATATCTTTTTCATTAACATTTTGTGATAAAGAAGCCAGCATTGCTAAATTTTTTCGTAACCCGATATTCGTTCCTTCAGGAGTTTCAATAGGACATAACCTCCCTAGGTGCGTACAATGCAAAGCTCTTGCCTCGAAATTTTCCTGCGAACTGGACAATGGGCTTACCACGCGCTGTAAATGCGAGATCATGTCTAAAAAATTTGTTCTGCTCATACGCTGGGATATTCCTTGTCTCCCTCCCACCCATTCTCCAGTAGCCATTGAGGAGTACAAGCGTGACGTCAACAATTTATCACGAATGATAACTCTGATAGACGGCAACTTCCCACGTTTAATGATGCGCTGAAAATTATACAATATATCGCTGACAAGAACTTTAAAGTTCACACGAAAGAGATCTAGAAGCAGGTCTCCGCTCATCCTGATACGCTTGTTCATGTAATGATCTTTGTCATCTGGTTCACGTTGTCCATTACTCACATCTATGTACTTCTTCAGCATCTTGCAAATGTTCTTTGCTTTCATCAAACGAGCGCGAGAATCAAGACCAATATTTGGCAAGAGGTACTTTTCAATAATCTCTTTTGTTCGTTCCATGCGAATTTCTTTTGCTTGAGCGATGCCCACCCGTTTGGAGATGTAATCAATAGC
>JAGVYN010000023.1 GCA_018303265.1 Candidatus Woesearchaeota archaeon | reverse complement strand
CAGCGTGCAGGACATCTTGAGGAAGACTTTGTTTTTTTATAGGTCGCGTTTCTGCTGATCTCCTTGTTCTTTTTCTTGATTTATTCTCTTCTATACTTGTTGCCTGTTGGTCACGTAATGTTGTTTGTACTTCAGGCAAGGAAATTTCCGCTGCCGGAGGGGAGACCACATCCCCGGTTTCCGGCATTTCAGATGCCTTTTCTTTTGGAGGGGCGGGCGGAGAAAGAATATCTCCGATAATGTTATTTGTTTCTTCTTCCGATAATAAATGCCATTTCCAAAAAAGTTCGCTGTTTTGCTGCGAACGAACCTGCAAGGGAATGGCAAAATCTTTCAAGGAACGCAGCGCTACTTTCGCCAGCAGATCAAGATCTTTCTCCCGCAGCACTTTCTGTTCTTTAAGACGTTCGAGAACCTGAACATCTTTCGGATTAAGATTTCCCGCAGCAAAATTATACAACTGGCTTTCCTGCCCGGGTAAATAATATAATGGAGAGCCGCCTATTTTAAGAGACGAAATCTTAATCTTGCCCTGCGACGCGAGGTCAGAAAGATGGGCAGAGGCAATAAGAATTTCCGTCTTGATATTCTTCGCTACTTTTGCCGGCAAGGTCGGCCCGGTAGCACGAAGAAAATGAAGTATTTGATCCTGAACGAACATAGCAGGACAGGGTCATGGCAAGTTTAAATAATTTTTGTAACTAGAGAATCTAGGGCCGCATCCATTTAATCTCATAATAGGTGACATCTCCTTCATCATCCACGATGCCTATCAGCAGCCGCTTTTTCGTGGAATGAGCCACCCTGTTTTTTGCGGCAAATTCGTACCAGGTAAGGGTATCCCCTTCATGAACGGGATAGATAATCCAGCGGGCATGATCCTCTCCCGGCTTAACGCCTCTATCATACACCCGGAAATCCGCGCCAAACTTAAGCGCTGTTTTAATGATATACCCGCGATTGCGCATATACCCGGAAATCCGCGCCAAACTTAAGCGCTGTTTTAATGATATACCCGCGATTGCGCATATCTTTAAATACGACATAACGGATCCAGAAATTAGGTTCCACTTTTCGTGCTTTTTTAACATATACTTCAAAGGTAACAACTCTGCCGACTTCACTTTTGACAATAAGCCGTTCCCGTTCCATCAGATACAATCCTTCCAGCAGCGAAAGTTCAACTTTCCCACCTTCAACAATGTTTCCAAAACGAGATTGATTATAAAATTCACGCGCGTCATCGGACGACTCGGTAATAACACGTTCTCCAGCAAGGATGCCCATCACCGGTTTTTTCTTTTTCTTTTCCGACTCTTCCAGTAATTCTTCTTTCTTTGCTTCCTTTGTTTTCTTTTCAGATTCTTCCAGCGATTCTTCTTTTTTTGCTTCTTTCTTTTTCTTGGCGATGGACTTTTTCTTTCCCATGAAGCTATATCTAAGTGGGGTGTATTTAAAAGTTGTGTTTCTGTTTATGCTCCTGCCAACTCCACCAGCGATCATGGCCAATGATGATATGGTCCACAAGTTGGATGCCCATGATCTCTCCCGTTTGTGAAAGTCGTTTTGTCACTTCCATATCTTCTTCAGACGGCGCAGGATCTCCTGAAGGATGGTTGTGAAGCACAATCACAGAATGAGCCAGCTGCTTTATCGCCCCATGAAAAACTTCCCGTGGATGAATAACCGAAGCGTTAAGGATTCCCACCGTGATCGTCTGATCGCTGATAATCTTGTTTTTAACATCTAAATATACGGCGATGAATTGCTCTTTCTGAAGATGTTTCATTTTAGGAAGATATAACGCAGCAATGTCGGCAGCGCGCCGGACCGCTATTGCTTCTTTTCTCTGTTGCGGTATCCTCTGATACAGTTCAAACAAGGCCACCAATTGAGAAGCTTTCGCCTTGCCAATCCCATACTCTGCGCACAATTCCTGAAGCGAACAAGAAGAGAGTTTTTCTAAACCATATTTTGACAACAGTTTTTGCGCGATTTCCAGCACATTTTCTTTCTTTGTTCCTGACTTCAGGATAATGGCCAGAAGTTCAGCGGTAGACAGGACCTGAGGACCTTCTTGTTCTAATCGTTCGCGAGGTCTGTTTTCTGCAGACATGTCTGTTATTTTCATAAAAAATTAATTTTTATCTTTTCATTGCTCTCTTTAATTCTTTCATCGCTTTCTGAGGATCAGCTGAATTTGTAAGATACGATCCTGAAACAACATCATCAGCTCCTGCATTCCGAGCATCTTTAATTGTTGCTGGATTCATGCCTCCGTCAACGATAATCTTAATCTTTGGATTTACTTTTTTGAGCGGTTGAATTTTTTTCAATGGCGATTTCAGATATTTTGCTCCATAGAATCCCGGATGAACGGTTAAAATCAAAACAACATCAATCTCCTGCAAATAGGGCTTTAGGATGGTCCATTTCGTTTCAGGATTAAGAGCAAAGGCAACTTTCTTCTTTTGCTGTTTTGTTTTTTTTATATAATCATCAATATCTTTTATAACCTCAACTTGGACGATATACGTCCCCACAAGTTTCCCATTCTGTTCAATCCACTGTTCAGGATTTGTGACCATTAAATGCGCCGTATACCGAAACGTAGAAGGCAACCTAACATCAAACCATAATGACGTATTCGGCACAAATGTTCCATCCGCAACATCAAGATGCACTTCTGTTGAGATCCCTTTCAGCTTACTCAATAAAGAATCCATCTCCTGCTGGCGTTTGGCCATAATAGAGGGAAGTATTCTCATTGTTCGTGCTGTTCTCATTGTTTGTCCATTTCTCATTGTTCATATTTGGCAATCTTACGTAATCTTCTCGTATGTCTAGCTTCTTCAGAGAACGGTGTTTCCAACCATAATTTGACAGCTCTCTTCGCTTCCTGCGCAGAGACAAACCGTGCGCCGAGAGACAACACGTTGGCATCGTTATGTTCCCTTGACAAGGTTACTATTTTCATGCTTCCCCCATAATATACCACAGCACGAATCCCTTTCACTTTATTAGCAGCAAGGGATTCTCCCTGACCGGAACCTCCTAACACAATCCCTTTACACCCCTTATCCTTTGCCACTTTTTGCGCTACGGGAATGATGTAATCAGGATAATCATCATCCTCGTCATATGCTGAAGGGCCAAGATCAACAACTGTGTATCCGGCTTTTTTCAAATATTCTTCGAGAATGGTTTTTAATTTGAACCCGGCATGATCAGAACCGATGTAGATTTTTGTTGTAGGCATTTTGATTTCTTTTTTTCTTTTATGTTGTTGTTTTAATTTTTATAAGAGTATTTTAAATCACTTTTCTCATTTTACCTTTTTCCTGCACTGCTAAATAATCGAATGCGCTCCTCTGCCATCTTCTGAACAGACTCCCGCGCCGGGCCGAGAATATGACGGGGATCAAAATCCTTTGGCTTTGTTTGAATTACTTTCCGCACTGCGGCATCAAACGCTAACCGCAAATCCGTGTCCGTGTTAATTTTTGTAATTCCCTGCTTGATAGCTTGTGAAATCTGTTGGCTTGGAACTCCCTGCACCCCTTCCAGTTTCGCGCCATACTTCTCTGCTTCTTTCACTATTTTCTGAGAAACACCGCTCGCACCATGTAACACTAAAGGGACCCTAATCGCTTTCTTTATTTGCTTCAAAATATCAAGCCGCAGCTGCGCTTTCCCTGCAAATTTGTATGCTCCATGGCTCGTGCCAATGGCCACGGCCAAAAAATCGCAGCCGGTCTGTTCCACAAACTCTCGGGCCTTTGCCGGATCCGTATACAGAATCTTCCGCGAGGAAACAAGATATTCAGCTCCGCCAATCGTGCCCAGTTCCGCTTCTACGGAAACACCTTTTCGATGCGCCATCTGCACGACTTGTGTTGTACGCCGGATATTTTTCTCAAACGGTTCATGGGATGCATCAATCATCACAGACGAATAGCCCATAGTGATAGCCTTGCGTATTACTTCCAGATCCTGCCCGTGATCCAAATGGAGAGCGACGGGAACATTCACCTGATGAGCTGCTGTCTGCGCCAAGCAAAAGAGATATTCCATTCCAGCATACTTTATTGCTCCTTCTGAAGTTGCCAGAATAACTGGTGCGTTAAGTTTTTCTGCGGCACGAACAATGCCTTGCACAAGTTCCATATTGTTAATGTTAAAATGACCAACAGCATAGTTGTGCTTTTGGGCGTTCTGCAACAACTTCTTCGTGTCCGCAAACATCTTAAAAATCATCTCCTGTTTGTTCCATGACTTTCTCTACATAAACATCAACACCGATAAATAACAAGCCGACGATGAAAAAAGGAGAGCTTCCTACAAGATAATAGATAGAAAATTGATTGCCTAAGGCAATTATTAAATACAGAAATCCAATCAGGATAAACATGACTCCTCCAAAAATCGTATTCTTCCACGCCATGACGGTGGTAAAAACAAGAATCAGCCAAAAGAATAATCCTAACATAAAATACGAACCAAAACCATTGAAAAAAACAACTGCCGCTAACCAGACAATGAGCAGAATAAAACTAAACCAGCGCGGGATCCATGGCAACTCTTTTTCAATGTTAAATTTCATCTTGATGCACTCTTATTTTATATCTTGCAGACAACTTCGCTGCTTCCCTTGCCGTAAGCAGCTTATTTTTTGTCCCGATATGCTGAATGACAGAAAGAGCATTTACCTGGCCCAGCCGTAACGCATCCTCGAGAGGATATTTTTTAATTATACCGACCAAAAATCCGGCCGTAAACGCATCGCCTGCGCCTGCAGTATGAACTACCTTGACCTGCGGGGGTTGAAATGAATAGAGAACATTCTCCGCATACGCAACCACCTTGTTGGGACCATCGGTGATCACAACTATTTCCGGGCCAAGCGCATGAAGGGCAAGAGCCATTTTTTTCAAGGGATATATCGTCGTGCCCAGTAGAACCTCTGCCTCTTCTTTATTTAAGACAAGAACTGTTGCCGCACGAAGGAGGGGACGGAGAGCTTTCCCTTTTTTTGCCAGATACAACGAAGGGTTGAACAAGAGCTTGATCTTCTTTCGTGCCGCAAACGACGCGATCTGTTTTGCTGTTGAAAACGATTTCCCCACCAAAGTTGCCATATAGATCCAACGGCTCGCAGCAACCTGCGCCATTGAATAATCATAATTCAACAAATCGGCCGAGGCACCTTTATGCACAAAAATGATCCTGTCCTTTTCTTGTGTTGAAGAAATTATTGTTGAAAAATCAGTACTTTTCCGGCTGTGATGACGACACAGATTACGAACATTATACTGTTTCATCTCCTTCAAAATAAACTCAGCGTCATGATCGTTTCCTAATTTTGTAAGCATACGCGCCTGCAATCCTAATTTTGACAGAGCTGCTGCGGCATTGCTCGCGCCACCGCCAGAATGAATCTCACTGGAAGTGACCAGAACTTTATCGCCCAACGCGATGGAAGAGAGGGATTGTTCTATTGTTAAAAAGCGGTCCACTGTTGCTGAACCGACGCAGAGAACATCATATGCAGACATCACACCACCTCAGGTAACAGAAAAGAGCGTAGGGTTTAAAATTGTTATGGTCAATGCAATCCAAATGAGCCTATTGATGATAGGCTAGTCGCAACGCTTCAGCGCAAGTTTCTTCTAATGTTTTTTTAATATCTTTATCAGGAGCATCCATTTTTAAGTCGAATTCAACGGTGTTTAATTCAGGAAACTGGCTATCGCTTCCAATGCAGAAGCGCACATTTTTATCAAAATAATATCTTGTCATCCATTGCCCCAATTCTAGTCTTGTCATTGCGCCATAGACTTTTTGACAATCATGTTCTGCTTCGCCAGGCAACCAGAATAAAATTGCTCCTGTTTTAGATGCAATATCTAAATAGTGCCTCTCCCATGCTCTCTGTCTCGGAAAATAAGATTCATCACCAGTTAGGAGATATGGGGCAATTTTATCTCTTATTCCTCTTCTTGGTGAAGCAATTGTTACATTTGGTTCTTGTGAAAATAGAGATTCTATGGCTTCATCCTGCCAATTTGGTGCGCTTCTTATAGGTCCTGCTAAGAAAATAAGCGGTGCTCCTAATTCTTGCACATAGGTTTTAGGAATGATCAATCGAGCCATATTAAAGGAATATTGTTTTCATTCTATAAAACGTATGGTTCTTATCAATGTAAATCGTAATATCGGGATGTATTTTTTCATAACAAACATAGGTAAGGGGCAAGAACAACTCCACAAAACGCTCGATTTCTTTTTTGGTCATTCCTTTACCGGTCCGCTGTTTTAACTCTTGTTCCTGCTGGGAGCGCCATTGCTTGTGCAGGACGCTGGAATCCGGTGTGAGCATGACCATCAAATCAATGAATTTCCGTAACGGCTGGTATTCTTTTGTATGCTCAAGAACAACTTTGGAATATGCCAGAGTTGGATCTAACTGTCTTATATTGATCCTATTTTTAGTACAAATCTTTTCTAATTCAGCAAGAGAAACAACGGGCAATCCCAAACACCATCCTTCAAATAAGACAAAATCCTGCCGGCCATGCACTTTTATTGTTTTATTCACGACATCGCCTTGTGCCTGGTGCAAGGATTTATCAAAAATAGGAATTTCAAAATCTTTTCCCGCTTTAATGTTCCTTAATGTTTCATGTAAATAGTTCACGCGATGGGTTCCCGGCATGCCTCGAGAAATTTGATAAAATGGATTGTCGCGGTATTTCTTTTGCAATCGTTGGCGTTCTTTCAATGGCTTATAAAAATCATCAATGGAAAAAGACTGAACTTTGTACCCTTTTTTGGTCAATTCTTGTTGTAAAAATGTAACTAAAGTTGTTTTCCCTGTTCCCTGGCCCCCTTGAATACCCACCACCAGCGTTTTTCCCTTCTTGCGCTGCTTTAACATCTCCGCCAGCAACGGCCGCAGAACTTTTTTCTGTTCAGTGGTGGAAAAGACAGACGAGACCATATCTCCTTACAGAAAGAGATTTTTATTTTAAACTTTTCCTGAATAGGTAAGACAGTTCTCAACGTAAAACAGGAGCAGAACAGGTAACCACTGAAAATTATATATATATGAAAATAATTTCTTGCTCTATGATACTTATCACTTTAGCATTATTTTTAATTTCTTGTACAGTGTTAGTAGTGAGTGGCGGTTATTTAGTCAAACTTATTATCAGGATTGCTTCTTACCTCAAACTGAGCGAGTTTACCGTAGCTTTCATTATCATGGCTTTTTTTACTTCAATACCCGAGCTGTTTGTTGGTATTAGTTCAGCACTTCGGGGAAATCCCGCATTGTCATTAGCAAATGTTATTGGGTCTAACATCGTTGATGTAACATTGATTATTGGAATTGCAGCATTATTAGGAAGAGGAATCAAAATCAAAAACCAGTTTATCAAAAAAGATAGTTTGTTAATGTTCTTGATTGCGTTAGTTCCCCTCGCGTTACTGATAGCGGACCAGACTTTATCAAGAATCGATGGAGTTATTCTGGTAGCGATCTTCGTGATGTATATGGGATATTTGATTAAAGAACGAAGAAAATTAAAGAAACCGGTTGTAGCGGATAATCAGAAAAATATCGCAATCCCTATTTCCCTCTTTATCGTCTGTCTTAGTATTCTCTTTCTCAGCGCCAATTTTGTTGTGGAATATGCCCTGCAATTGTCTCTTGAACTCTTATTACCTCCTCTCGTGATAGGGCTATTTTTAGTGGCGATAGGAACCTCTTTGCCAGAGTTGATATTTGAAACAAGAGCAGTTTTAGCAAAGAAAGGAGACTTGGCCGTAGGCGATGCCATGGGAAGTATTGTTTGTAACTCGACGTTGGTTTTGGGAATGACCGCAATAATTTCCCCCATCACGGCAAGCCTTTTTACCTTTCTCACCAGCGCCATTGCCATGGTTATCGTCACTTTCTTATTTATGATGCTTGTCAGAAGTAAAAAAGGGTTATCAGTTATGGGATCTGTACTCTTGATATTGCTCTATATCTTATTTATTCTATTTGAATCATATTTTAAGTCAAGAATAGTGTAGAGAGCCCGCCTCCAGATTTTTCATCTCAAAAACATATATAAACAAAAAGAGATTTAATCACCAATAAGAAGTTTAATATTTCAATAGAGTATAAAAAAGATGGTAAACCCGCTGATAATTGTTCTGGTTTCTCTTAGTCTTGCTTACTTATGCGCTGAAATCGTCCGGAGATTAGGATTGCCGCGAGTTGTTGGCCAAATCTCCGCCGGTCTTATCCTGGGCATTCCTCTCATTAAAGAGTACTTGTTTGTCAATCAAAATATCCAAATTCTCTCTTTTCTGGGAAATCTGGGGATCGTTCTTCTTTTTTATTACGTCGGCTTGGAAACAAATATAAAGAATTTTACAAAAAACATCAACGAATTCATTCTCGTTTCACTCTTTAATACGCTGATTCCGCTCATCTTAGGTTTTCTGGTCATGAAATTCTTGTTTGATTTTTCTATCCTTGTAAGCTTGATTATCGGAATTTCTCTTGCCGTCAGCGCGCAATCCGTGTCTTTGGACATTCTTGATGAATTAAAACTATTAAAATCAAAAATAGGCAGGTTAATTATCGGTTCCGGAGCTGTCGATGATGTCATTGAACTTATCCTCGTGGGCATACTCTTTTCCATCTTTCATGTCGCAGGAAGCAAACCTACCCTCACAAAACTCCTTATCGACATCCTTTATTTCCTCATCATCATTATCATTGCCAGACTGTGGGTTATCCCGCACGGCCTAAAATTCTTTGACCGGCAGAAATCAAGTACGTCCCGTTTTACCGGCGCATTGCTGCTCGTTCTGCTCATTGCCTCGCTGGCAGAATTTTTTGGCATCGGTTTACTGATCGGAGCCATGATTGCGGGCATCCTTGTGCGGCAGACGATCATGAAAGATATAACTATTCCTGATCAAGAGGAGCATGACATTGCCAAATCACTGCATATCATCTCCTTCGGATTTTTAATCCCCTTATTCTTTGTGTCCGTTGGGCTGCAGGTCGATCTTAGTTTACTGCTTGAAGAATTCTGGTTTATCCTTTTGCTGCTCGCCATTGCCTTGGGAGGAACAATAGGAGGCTCAATGCTCGGCGTCGTCCTGAGCGGAGGAACAGCAAAGGAAGGGTTCAAATTGGGGTGGGGATTGAGCCCTAAAGGAGACATCGAGTTAGTTATTGCTTCATTAGCTCTCGCTACCAAGATCATCTCCAACGATGTGTTTACAGCGCTGGTTATTTTATCGCTTTTAACGACGATCATTGCTCCCATCATGCTGAAATATTTAGTAACGAGAACGAAAAGCAAGAATCTTAAAAGAACAAGAAGAGCAGCAGGATAGGGCAAAAAAGTTTACTCTGCTTCTTCACTTCCCAATCTTCAGATGAATCTCTTTTAATTGCTGCGGCGAGATTTCGGAAGGGGCATCCAGCATCAAATCTCTGGCATCTTTATTTTTGGGAAAGGCAATTACATCACGGATACTCTCCTTTCCCGCCATGAGCATCGCCCAGCGGTCCAGCCCAAAAGCAATCCCTCCATGCGGCGGAGCAAATTGCAAGGCATCCAACAGAAACCCAAACTTTTCTTTCGCTTCTTTAGCACTCAACCCTAAAGATGTAAAAACTTCTTTTTGTAATTCATCATCGGAAATTCGAATCGAGCCGCCGCCCATTTCAATTCCATTCAACACCAGATCATACGCTCTGCTGCGGACTTTTGCCTTGTCTTTGTGAAGATAAGGCAGATCCTCATTTTTGGGAGACGTAAACGGATGATGCATGGCCATAAACCTGTTTTCTTCTTCGCTGAATTCAAACATCGGAAACTCTGTCACCCATAAAAAGCAAAATTCTTCTTTTCTTTCCTTGCGCAGATCGGGCTTATCGCTCTTGTATTTTTTCATCACCTGTTCATGCGTCAAGCGGGGAAATGGCGTCTTAATCTCTATATCCAATACGTTCTTCCACACATATTTCATTAATTTCTCAATCAGAGTATAAATATCCTCTTCGTCAATGAACGACAGCTCCATATCCAGCTGCGTGAATTCGGGCTGGCGGTCTGCGCGCAAATCTTCATCGCGGAAACAGCGGGCAATTTGAAAATATTTGTCAAACCCGGACACCATTAGCAATTGTTTAAATAATTGCGGCGACTGGGGCAAGGCAAAAAACGAGCCGGGAAAATTTCTGCTGGGCACGACATAATCACGGGCTCCTTCCGGTGTTGATTTGCAGAGAATAGGCGTTTCAATTTCCAGGAACTGCTCTTGATCAAGAAAATCCCGTACGGTCTTGACTAATTTATGGCGGAGAACCAAGGCCTGCTGCATTTCCGGCCGGCGCAAGTCAATGTAACGATACGTCAGCCGTGTATCTTCGTGGGATGCAATATGCTCATCCAGATCAAGCGGCAAGGGAGGCACGTCTTTAAGCAAAGTTATTTTTATGGCACTGAGTTCGATTTCTCCTGTTCCCGCTCCTTTTACCTGGGATGCAGGACGCGCTTGAACAACGCCGGTTATTTGCAGAATGTCTTCCTTATTGAGAGTACGAAATTCTTTCGCAAGTTCAGCATTAAGAAATACCTGCGTTTTGCCATAGCGATCACGGAGATCCAGAAACCCGATTTTTCCCCCGATACGGACAGAATCAACCCAGCCAGCGAGAGTTACTTCTTTTCCTGCTTGTTTCTTGGATAATTCGCCGCACGTGTGTGTTCGAAGCATAGTTTATCAAAAATAAAGTTTGTTTTTATTCTTTTTGGTGTGTTTATTCCTTTTGATCGGTTTTTCTCTTCAATTCAATTTTGACAGCATCCCCTTCTTTAGGAACATAATTTCCATACGAGAACGTTTGATTTCCATTAACAAGAATCTGCAAGGTTGTACCATCATCCTCACAATAGCGAACAGCATCAACAACAAGGCATGGTGCGGTAAGCTGCATCCCGGCTTTTTCCAGGACATGCTGCAAGGTAAGAAGGCCGGAAGAAAACAATGACACAGTGGGATCATTAAAAGTCACGAAGAGATTTTGGGAACTGCTCCTGTTCTGCAACGAAAGTGTTTCGTTCTCCAACTCCACCATTAAAGAGAATTGCAATGGAGTTTCTTTAAATGCGTAATACGATGCTTCCTCGCAGCTATTTTGCTGGCATAAATTCTGCGAACAGAGCACTTCTTTTGGTGTTTCATCACAGAACAAGTAACAATCCACATCCGTGTGGCACAACCGCGGTTCGGCTATTTGAACAACCGAATCGGGAGGATTTAAAAAACCGGGAATGGTAAACCCCAGAACAATCAATACTAAAAAAATGATCATCGCTATTTGACGAAATCTCTGTTGCTTCTTTTGTTTCATAAAGAAAGAAAATTAAAAAAGGATTAATAAACTTTTCCACACTAACAGGAACTTATTTCACAACCAATGTTCCGGTCATTCCCCGCCATTCTTCACAGCTGCTGCACGTAAACTCAAAATTTCCCTTTTTAGACGCGGTAAATTCAACCGTAGTTGTGCCGGAAACTTCTTTTTCTACTCCCAGTCCAGGAATGGCAAAGGTAAATGAAGACAATGTAAACGTTGGGTTGGACGTATCCGGCTTGATCGTGAATGTAACGGCATCTCCTTCATTCACCGTAACAACATTAGGGGTGAATGACCATTTTTTTGAACTTACGGTCACCGCAGCTGTAGAACCAGTCGGTTTGACCTTTGCTTCTTCAGTTGGTGCTTCCTCAGCTGGCACTTCTTCAGTTGGTTCTTCAACTTCTTTTGTATCTGCTGTATTTTTATCTTCCGCATCTGCAACAACAGCATCTACAGCAACAACCTCAACACCAGCTTCTTTCTCCTCGGCTTCCGCAAGACCAGCGGCAACCGCCAAAGCCGCTTCAATTTCCTGCTCAAAGACAGTAAATGGCTGGGCGCCGCTCACCAGCTTGCCATTGATAAAAAATCCAGGCGTTCCCGTCACGCCATACTGCTGGCCTTCAGTAAAGTCCTCCTGCACTTCATCTTGATATTTTTTGGACTCAACACAAGCAGTAAACTTTGGAAGATCTAATCCTGCTTCCTGTGCCCATTTTTTATAATTATCCTTGCCTAATTGATCTTGATTCTCAAAGAGAAGATCATGATACTCCCAAAACTTGCCTTGCTCATGCGCGCATTCCGCAGCTAACGCCGCCGGTTCCGCTTCCTCATGGAAACTGAGAGGAAAGTCCCGGAACACTAATTTCACTTTTCCCGTATTGATGTACTTGCTTTCTATCTGCCCGAGAGTTTGCTCATAGAACCGTGCGCAGAATGGGCATTGAAAATCAGAAAATTCCACGATCGTTACCGGCGCTGTGGCATCTCCAATGACGGGATCGCCTTTTGTGTTGATGACCAAACGGACTTCTTCTGCAGATCCGTCTCCGGAAGGAGATGTTCCATCTCCTGCGGCATCACCAGCACCAGCCAACTCTTGCGTCGTGTCAAATCCTTGCGGGAAAAAATACTGGCCGTCCTTGGTTGCTGTAAATGGTGGCTGCAGAAGCTTGGTATTGACATAATCAAGAACTTTGGTTTCCGCATCTGACAAAGATAATGTTGCTGCTCCCGTCACTTTCGATTTGCCGCTGGAAAAATTAAATCCTTGCGTAAACACAGAAAAAATAAGAAGGATGATAAGAATACCCGTTATCGCTTTCCACGTAGAAGCCTTTGAGAATGAACTGCTTGAAGATGAGGAAGAATTTGATGAGAAACTAGCGCTCTTCTCTTTTTTTTCTAACTCCGCCCAAGGGTCAAAAGGGGTTGATTTTTCTGCAGCGGGTAATGATACGGATGATGAAGTTGCTTTACTTTCTATTTTACTCTTTTCCATTTTATGTTCCCCCTGTTTGAGCGGTGTGATCTTCACTTCTGCTGTGCTTGGTACATTTTTTCCACTCGTGCTGCCGCTTTTCGATTGTGCTTCAAGAGTAGCTTTAGGTTCATCTTTCCGTTCATCCTTCATAGAATATCCATGGGACGCTATTGAAGATGTAACTTTAGTGGATGAATGAGAAAATTTAGGAGGAATTTTAGTCATTTTTGGTTTTTTAGCTTCTTTCTTCTTGGCATTCATATTGGGAAGTTCAATCTCATCATCGATGAACTCTTCACCAAAATAGGACTCATCAATTTCATCTAACTGTTGTTGTTCCATAGGAAAACACTCTTTGAAAAGCTCGGCTCAAAAGAAATTTATAAAGATTTAGATGATTAAGAAGATATTCTATATCGATACTAGTTAAGT
>JAGVYN010000011.1 GCA_018303265.1 Candidatus Woesearchaeota archaeon | reverse complement strand
TCAAACCTTGCTCTTTGATGATAACTACTATGTTTGTCTGCGTAAAAACTGCTTGCTTTGGCAGCATATTCTGGATTTTCACTAAGACCTGCTCTCACCACTCCAATTTCTGCGGCATCTCTTGCTTCTGTAGGTAATCTAGCCAATAATTCTTCAAGATGATGATGCTTCTCCTCAGCAGAGGATATACTTGGAAAAAATCTTCCTACAAGAGAACGCAAATTCTTCATTATTTTCTTCATCGTTATATGGATAATGAGACTTATTTTATTAAATTATTGATATTCAAGTAAATACTTCCTTCGCAATTTTCTCTAATTTAAGTTTATTTTTATGAAAGACGTTCAACAAGGTATTAATTTCACGGGCTGCAGCATTTTTTAAATCTAAAGGATGAAGTTCTTTCTTGATAAAAGCGTCTTCGATTTCTTGATAGGTTTTAAATTCCACTTTCCCCCCAAATTTTGCCGGCCGTTCCACAATGAATTTCTCTTTTTTATCTTCTTTTAAAGTCATGACCACATATTTCAGGAAAGCCAGAACGCCATTGTCCTCAACGACCCCTTCTTCGCAATAAGCACCGCGAATTTTTTCCTGGACAGATTTCTCATCATCCAACAAATCGATCTTGGATTTGGGATCCGATGCAGACATTTTCTTGCCTACTAAACCGGGAATAATGGGTGTCATTATCTCAATCCTTGCCTTGTACCTGAGTTTTGGTAAATTTTCACGGGAAAACATCAAAATTTTGCGTTGATCAACACCCCCATACTGCACATCCACACCCAAAAATTCTTCATCCAATGATTGCATAAGAGGATAGATCAGTCCGCTTAGTTTTGGATTCTCGCCAAATTTTACAACTTCAGATGCTGATTTTTTTGCATCATGAATGGAAGTGAACGTAGACAGTTTTAACACATCAAACATATATTTTTTCTCTAGCTGGAAAGAAGATCCTTTCACTATTTCGACTTGTTTCGCATCTGCGCCAATAGACGCAAACATAAGAGGGATAACTGTTGCGTAGTAGCTGTACCTTTTTTCCAACACTTCCCAAGGAGTTCCATCTAATGCTCCGTGTACATCAGCCAACAGCAATTTCACTTTAAACCCTGCTTTCATGAAATCGGCTAATTTTAACACCCACATGAAATAACCTATATGGGGCCGGCCGGTGATCGCTGTGCCTAGATAAACAGTTGGCTGTTTTTTTGACTTGAGAAGCGCAAGGAGTTCTTCTTCAGTGACAATTTCTTCAGTGTTTCTTTTGATGAGATCTAATCTCTGTTGGGGGATCATAACCAAAAAGAATAAGAAACAATATAAATATTTAATGGTCAATTCAGTAAAATATAAATAAATACGCCAAAAAAGTAAGAATTATGGTTAAAGCAATTCTTTTTGATTTTTGGGGGACCCTTGTGGAAAATGGGGTGTGGAGCCCTCTCAAACAAGTGAAAACTATATTGAATATCCGATTGCCTTTTCCAGAATATGTAGTACGCTTGGAACGAGCGATGATGACCCGCCCATTCGGGGCTCTAAAAGATGCTTTCCACAGCGTCTGTAATGAATTTAATATAAACTGCGACCAGGTGACAATCGAAGAACTTATTGGGATGTGGAACAAGTCCTGGATGCTTGCTAAACCTTATGAAGAAACAGAAGAAGTATTGACCAAATTAAAGAAAGAATACAAACTTATTCTCGTTTCCAACACAGATAATATTGGTGTTGATAAAGTGTTAGAAAAATATAATCTACGCCGTTTCTTTGACCATATCTTTTTGTCATATGATGTGGGTTTATTAAAAACAGACCCTTCATTCTTCAAAAAAGTTTTGGAAGAGAGTAAAATCCGTGCGGGAGAGTGTATGATGGTCGGCGACAGCATCCAAAGTGATATTTTAGCGGCTGAACAAGTAGGCATGCGGGCGATACTCGTCGATCGCAAAAATAGCAGAGAGCATCAACCTAAAATTAGTAATCTTAGAGAAATAGAGGGAATTCTATGATTGAAATCACGTTTTTGGGAACCGGGTGCATGCAGCCGACAAAAATACGAAACCATTCCGGAATTCTCCTTTCGTACAACAAAGAAAGTATTCTTATGGATTGCGGAGAGGGCACGCAGCGGCAGATGCGTATTGCCGGCATCAAGCCAGCAAGAATTACCAAGATTCTGATCAGCCACTGGCATGGCGATCATGTGTTTGGCCTTCCAGGCCTTCTTAGCACAATGGGCGCAGATAAACCAGGCACAACGGTGCAAATATACGGACCGCCGGGAACTAAATCTTATCTGGATCATGTATTCCAATCATTTGCAAAAAAAGACATCATTCCTTTTACTGTATCGGAAGTGCAAGAAGGGATAATTTATGAATCAGAAGAGTTCACTCTTTCCGCTCATAAATTAAAGCATTCTGTGCCTTGCTATGGATACTGTTTCCAAGAGAAAGATCGACGTAGAATAGTGGTTGCCAAAGCGAAGAAACTGGGATTAGAAGGTCCTATTTTAGGAAATATCCAACAAGGGAAGGATGTAGTGCATAAAGGTATAAAAATTAAGGCCAATGATGTCACCTATCTCGTTAAGGGAAAGAAAGTGAGTTACATCGCTGATACTGTGCTCTGCAATGGCGCGAACGCGCTAGCAAAGGATGCCGATTTACTCATCTCTGAAGGAACACATTTGAGTGATATCCAAGAAAAGACAGAAAAATACATGCACCTCACCGTGCAGCAAGCAGCGTTGATTGCCTCGGAAAATAATACCCAGAACCTGATTATAACTCATCTCAGCCAGCGGTATAAAAGCCCAACGGAGATCCTAAAAGAAGCTAAAACATATTTTGATAAAGTAGCTGTTGCCGAAGATTTTATGAAAGTCAAAGTCTAGTTTCTTTATCTCATGAAAAGCCAAAAAGCTAAAGGAACAAAAGGAGAGCGCGAGCTGATTAAACTATTCAATGAAACAGGGTCATGGATGGCTATCCGCTCTGCAGGATCTGGAAGTTCGCGCTATCCTTCCCCTGACATTCTCGCTGCCAATGCTATCAGAAGAGTGGCCATTGAATGTAAAGTAACGAAGGAAAAAAAGAAATATTTTACCTCCTCCGAAATCGAGCAATTGCAAACTTTCTCCCGCGTTTTTGGTGCTGAAGGATGGATTGGCGTTAAACTTGCGGATGAACCGTGGTATTTCCTGATGGTTGAAGATCTAGAAGAAACAGGTGTCTGTAAAGCAGTTTCCGTGGAACTGGCAAAACGAAGAGGCATCACCATCCAAGAACTTCTTTCTTTTAGCGGCCGAAATCGAAACATTTAAATGTGTTATCACTCCCCATCGATATAAAACCTGCTAATTGATACCATGCGCCTCACTGCCAAAAAAATAGAATCCATTTTAGTGGACATTGTAGGAGAACAGGGACTGCCTTTAATCCATGAACTTCTCGGAAAGGATAACATCTCGGAATTTGATCTCGCCACGAAACTCAAAATTGACATTAAAATTATCCGAAAGCTGTTATATATCCTGTATAACCACAATCTAGTCAGCTTTACGCGGAAAAAAGACAAGCAGAAAGGGTGGTACATCTATTACTGGACGCTCCTTCCGGAAAGCGTCCGTTTCAATTATTTTAAGATGAAACGGGACTTGCTGGAAAGATTGAAACAACAGTTAAAAGAAGAGGAAGAAGAATTATTTTTTGTATGTCCAAGTAACTGTGTTCGCTTAAATTTTGATCAGGCCATGGATTTTGAATTTCATTGTCCTGAATGTGGCGAACTTATCAGCCAAGAGGATGGAAAAAGTAGAACTGCTTTGCTGAAAAAGAAGATAGATGAACTAGGAATAGAATTAAAAGAATTGCAGGAACAAAAACACGTTCGACGGAAGGAAGTAAAAATCAGGAAAAAAAATGCGAGAAAGAAAGCATCCAGAAAAAAAGGAGCTACACAAAAAGCCCCCGGAGAACGTGCAAAGAAAAAAACGAAGACCACTGCAGGGGAAAAAACAGCGAACAAAAAAAATCAGAAAAAATCAGTAAAGAAGAAGACGAGTAAAAAGACAAAAGAAATATTATAACTTTATTTTTTCTGTCTTCTTTTAGTCAACGCTTTTTCAATGACTATTTCTTCCTTAAGCACTTTTGCTGTAATATGCTGAATGTTCTGCTCCATGTTTGCGACACGACGCTCCAGCAAAATCAAGATTCTCAGCGAATATACTATAGCTGCAAGTGTTCCTACAATTATTGCAAGAATAACTTCTGCTAACTCTAACCCTGCCATTATCTGCACCTCTCTTTGATTAATTGTTACGCTAATTAAAATATATGAGTTGTTAAAAATATATAAACCTTTCCTTGCTGCTGGTGTTGTGATAAAAATTTAACCTCCCAAAAGTTTATAAAATAACTCTCAGAAAAGTATACTTATGGACACGTATGAATCTTTGCTAGCCAAAGCAGAAAAAGAACTTCCTGAAAAGACCCTTACTGGGGAAAGGTTTATCATAGAAAAAGTAAAAGGGCATTTGGAAGGAAATAAAACCATTCTTATAAATTTGAAGAAAATCGCAAAAGACCTTGGTCGTGATCCCGCTCACCTTTTAAAATATTTATTGCGGGAATTAGCTACTCCTGGAAAAACAGTCGGTGAAAGAATTATTTTCGGAACAAAAGTAGCTGCATCTGTGATCAACAAAAAAATAATAAAATATGCAAGTGAATTTGTGTATTGTTCCGAATGCGGCAAGCCCGATACAAAACTAAGCCAGGAAAAGGAAATAATGTATTTGAAATGCCAGGCCTGCGGAGCAAAAAAACCTGTTAAAAATATTTAAGCAGTATTACGAAAAAAACTATTGCAGAAAAAATGTTCATTGTTTCTGAAAAGAATGGCCCGCATGGGATGCTGTTGGTCGTGACCGATACAGAAATTCTTGGCAAAAAATTCCAGCAGGGGAAAATCCAGCTGGATTTGACAACAGAATTTTATAAAGGAATAAAAATGAGTGAACATGATGTCAAAGAAATACTTAAAAAAGCTCGCTATCTTCATCTTACGGGACAAAAAATCATTACTCTTGCAGTCGAACTAAAAATAGTTAATCCAAGAAAAATTCTCTATGTATGCGATATCCCTCATGCTGAGGTTGTGATCGGATAAAACTAGGAATGAATATATTTAATACTGGTATTTAAAATGATTATGTGACTATTGTGTTATAAAAGAAGCAAGCCCTACTTGTTTCTCTTTTTCCTTTCCAAAAACTCCCTCAACATGAGATTTCACGATATCAAGCGTCTGTTTCAAATAAGGAGAAAAATCGTACCTTTCTGCAAGCATTAAAGAATGGTTTAAATATTTTACAACAGAACCTTCAGAAATAGTAAATATGAGTTTTCCGCCACAGCTTGTACATTTTCCCTGCAGCGAAGGCCTTCTATATTTCTCGTTGCATTTAACACAGCGAAATTGCTGCATAGAAAACTTCCGCAAATTGCCTTTTATATCTTTTAAGAAATGCTTTTGAATTACTAACTTAGCAACATCATCCATGTTCACTGCTCTGACCTTTTGAGCAATTTCCATCTGGCCTAGTAATTTTTCCTCCATTGAAGGAATGGTCTTGTATGCAGAACATTGCACACCTTTATTTAAATTTTCAACATGGTGGGTAAACCCCCATTGTTCATATTGCCGGAACGTGCCCAATCGATCTGCGAGTTGTTCAATTTTTTTCGCTTTGCCGTTTTCTTTGACCATGCTGACAACTTCACTGGGATACTTCATTTCCAACGCTGCTTCATACAGTTCTAAAGGATATTTCCAAACAACATCCATCTCCAATACCTGGTCATCCACTTCAGAAGGGTTTAATATTGAAGTAAGAACTAATGGAGCATCCATTGTTGAGCCTCGGCTGCTGGGAAGATATTTGCGAGAAAAGTTAAGCAAAGCATCCATTAACAGCATAATCGCGCACTCATCACCATCACAATCCCGCCGCAATCCGGCATGAAACATAGGATGAGCAAAAATACCTTGGGTTTCTGAGTATCCGATGATTCTTCCTACTAATCCTGCAGAAATATGAGGAGCCAATCCTATTACTATCTGTCCGACAAGATCTTCTTTCTTGTGAAGATTATAAAAAGGCTTAAGACCGTAAAAACGAACTAATAAATCATCTACAAAATTTGCCACCCTTAGTAACACATCTGGAGCAGATTCTTCCAACGAGTCAAATCCGGGCAAGATAATATCCTGAGGAAATAATTCTATAATTTGCTCCGCATTTGTTATCCCTTCCCCATAAATATCTTTCTGGTATCCCAGTTCTCGCAACTTTTCAATAGTTGTGTTTATCTCTCTCGGCTTAAAGTGAGTTATAGGGAGTTGTGTACCATCATAACGAGTGGTCCCATCTTTATTAACATAAATATTATGCTTCGCCCGAAGAATTCCTTTTGCTAAATGTTCTACAATATGATCTTTGTTGGATGTTCCACGTATCCCTTTGATCAGATCTGGATGCAGATTTTCACCAAGCCGCTGTTTTGCTTTTGAAAAATAATACTTGATGTCAAGATCGTAGGTTTTATACGTTGCCGCCTTTCCATGTCGACAGGTATCACTTTGCAGATCACCGCAAAAACGACAGTGAAACTTTTGTTCACATTTTTTCCCGCACTCCTCGCACTGAGAATAAACAGACTCTTTATTACAAGAAGAACAATAAAACAAAGGAAACGTGCTGCGAACTTTCCCTGCTTCCAGCGCCGACTGAAAACTTCGCAAACGATCACCCTCATCACCGACAGGGAACATCACCTGAGGACTTCCCGTGAGATGCCGGAGTTTTGCTTTCTCCGGACGACCCATGCGCGCGCCGATAAACGTACCCGCTTTATCCCTAATAGTAATACTGTTCATGAGATTAACAACTTCCAACCCATCCTTCTCACGTATAGAAGCAAGATCAAAACTACTCTCAGCTAACTCCTTTCCATTATTAAAATTAAAACAGAACGCAAATATTGTTGCCTCTTTTCTCTCAATGACAACGCATTCTTTATTAACAATTTTATGAGGTGCTCCTAATTGATCAAGAACCCATTTACCATTACGAAATAATTCAATAGATGCATCGTAAGGCAAAATAAGTTTTGAAATTCCTTTCTCATCAGTCTTGACATTTCCTTCACAAAACCAGTTCTTTAAAATTAAAAGATCCTCCCCTTTTACTAACTTCCAATAAAAAATATAGTCCGGATGGAGAGGGGTATGTAATTTTTTGCTCACTTTTAATGCTTCATCCCAGGTTATTTTACAGACAAGAGGTTGAGCAATAATCTCTGCCAATCGCTTCTCCTCAATGCCAACGAGAGAAGCCGCTTGGGAAAGGGGAAGCGCGTCATCCACCTCTTTAAAATAAGTACGAATGGACTTCTCCACTTCCAAGGCCCACCACTCCGGGCAATAGCCAACGGGAACCAAACAATGTCCACTTTCAGAAAAATCACCATAGTTAAACAAAAGATCCCCTAAAAAAAGAACTTTTTCAACTTCAGAAGCATGTATTTTTGCTTCCTCTTCTGTCTTTAATTCAATGACCGAACCATCACGTAGACGAACGATGGGACCGGAGATGGTATCACAGACTGTGACAGTTGCGCCTTTTCGAGGCCGTTCCACTTTTAATTGTGTTCCTATGGCAATAAATTTGTTAAGAACAATAAGTGTTGCCGGGTGAACGCCCGCCGCATACATCCCCCCGGTTCTGGTACGCCCATATTGCAAGCGGAATCCGCCAACTCCTAAAGGATGAGTAAGAATTGGCCGACCAGCAACCAAATCCATCACAAACGTATTATTTGGCTTGACAGTTTTTTTCCCTTTTTCCTCCGTTGGTGCTTGTTTGCCAACAAGTTGTTTTGCATGAACTTCTTCTTTCACTTTGAGAAATTGTTGCAGCCAACTCCAATCAAGATTGAACTCTGCGCCCCATTTGGAAATACGTTTCCAAAGTTTTGGAGCTTTCTGGCAAAGACCTTCCGCCAGCACCAGCGCGACACCACCACGAATAAGGTTTGTGGAAATACGAGGCAGATCTTTATAATTTGAAACCTCAAACTTTTCTGTTGGATCACCATCCACCTCTACTGGAAGATGAGAAACCATAAAACGTAATTCTTCATCTGAAGGATTATATTGAAGATTTGTGACTCTCTCATGATAATCACGAACTTCCATGATATATCTGCTAACTTCTGTTTCATCCGGGTCGTAGGGAGCATAGCCCATTTTAATGCGCACATAATCGGCAAGAACAACAGACGTGGAAGCAGCAGTTCCCCCTGCTCCCCTAATTGGACCTGCATACTGCAACGCAAAATATTCTTTTCCATCTTTCCTTTTTTTAATATTTAATCCAATAAAACCTTCTAAAGGCGCAGAAACAACACCAAGTGTGAGGTACGCAAAACCAACACGTATTCCCACCTCCATCGCTTCTTGCTTTGAAGCAAACTGACAAAATTTTTCTTTGGCCACCTCTTCGGCAATGATAAAACCTACACGCCAATCAAGAAGGCTATATTCTTTTTCTAGATCAATAATTCTTTTTGTAACATTTGTTTCGGCAATCTGAGGCGCAACCACGGAAATTAAACCAACAACTCTTTCTGCCATATTCTTTGCGAGTGGTATGGAAACTACAGTTTCCGGATCGAGGCCTTTTTGGCGTGCTTTCGTTGCGACTGCGTAGCTTTTTTTAATGCTTGTATTTAACGCTTCGAAGTACAATTTTATTGTTGGACTTGCTTCGATAGACATTCTTTAAACCTTTCCACGTTGATTCTTTTTCACCCAAATCGAAGTACTTTGACTTCCCGCGTTTTTAAATTGATAATGGGAACCCGAGCAGGTTCCGGCTCATGACCTAATTTCTCCTGGAATGATGTTTTGCCCTGCCAGCAGCTTCCGCTGATCATGGTTACACCTTTATAATTAGCAACACAGGAATAATGAATATGACCTGTGATGAAAAAATCAGGTATTTTTTTAATCAATAAAGGGTCTTCTTGATGTGAAGGATAGTAAGGTGTGGAAGTAAAACTTGGGGCAAGATGCCGTCGTTTAAGCAAGAATTTCATAATTAAGTCGGAACGATGATACCCCCCATTAGTTCGTATTGATTCCACATTAGAAACATAATAATCAAAACTGTAGCCATGATAAATAAGTACATCAAAGCCGGGAAAGGCGGTTGTTTTTCCAATATTTATCAGAGAAGGATTTGTCACTAAAGTGACATTGGGGAGATCGAACAGCCCTGGCGCAAATTCTTGGTAAAATATAGGTTGCGGCTCTGCCAAATGAACCGCATCATGATTTCCCGGACACATAATTATTTTCTTATCAAGCGGGATTTGTCTTAGCAAGCGGGAAAATTCCTGATATTGGCCTTGGATAGTAGTTAGTTCCAGTTCTTCTTCCTGTGATGGATAAATCCCAACACCATCAACAAGATCCCCGGCAATGATAATATATTTTACTTGATTAGCAATCGCTCTTTGTTGTTCATTGCCTATCTGCCCGTTTATCCATTGAAGAAACTTTGAAAATTCCTCACGTAAAAATAATTTTGAACCAACATGAATATCTGAAAGAAAGAGTATATATTCTTCAACATCCCCTTTTTTTAATTTGCGATCGCTGGGGATATCTGGCCAAACAATTGTGTCACCAAATATAACATTCTCCCCGCACATCCCTGTAATACCAACAACTTCATCAAGTACCACGTCGCGTGCTTCTTTATATATTTCTTTTTTATTTTTGGGAATAAATACTTTTATCCTTCCGGTTAAATCCTCAAGTGTGAGCACCAAAGTCCCATTTTTTGTTTCTCCAATATTTTCCACCAAGCCTATGATAGATACGTTCTCTCTTTCTTTCTTTTGAAGCACTCTTTGGATGGTTGAAGTGTGCTGCAGATCTTGGCGGTGGCGCAGGATATTTTCTAAAAAATGATAGCGGGAAACAAAAAAATTAGTGAAATCCTGGACGGAATATTTATGAGGAATATTCTTATGCGAAATGATGACAGTAACAATGGAAGAATTGTCAGAAAGAGAGAGGTGAGCTGCCCCTGTGAGGGTCCTGTTTTCATCGATGTAATTGATAGTATTATTAATTATGGAATGGCGAGGATCGCCAGAAGTGCCTGCCTTAGTGATAGGATTATCATTGATAGGATTCTGGGCTTCAATTTTTGCCTCATTTGTAAAAGAAGGTTGGGAATGAGAATTATTAAGTTCAAACTCCAAGCTTGAGATAATGATATTTTTTTTCTCTTTTTTTTGTTGAGCCTCTCCAACAACAACGATCGATTTCTTAAAATGCTGAAGATGTGTTTGATATAACTCGTCATCCCGTTCTTTTTCAGCTTCAACCCGATACTGATCAATTTCATACCAATCAACTAAATGATTTTGCTCTACTAATATTTCAGCATAATCCTGGTTTAAAACGATAATGTCCGACTCTATCTCAATTTTTTCTAATAAAGAACCGTCAACTTTTCTATCCAATATATCTCTATTTACAAGAACTCCCCGTTCAAACAAAGTTGAAATGATCTCTTTTTGTTCTGACATCTTATTAAAAAACAATCTCTTTTTGTTTTGTTTTCTTGTTTTTGAAAATAATATTATTTGATCTGCAGCGCTTTTTCAAGCAGTTCTTTTAACTTAATGATAATATTCTCATCCAGCGAGAGAAAAATTTCCCTCGTTCTGCCGTATCTCCCTTTAGAAATTATTTTTGCGTTAATGATGCCCAGCATGTCTAATTCTGCTAAAATATCGGAAACTCGCCGTTGAGTAAGGACATTAAATTTTTGTTTCAAGCATATTTTTTTGTACATTTCATAAACTTCGCCGGTAAAAAAAGAGCGCCGCTGGGGAGAGATCAACAAAATACCATATAATACAGACTGAAATTGTTTTGGCTGATGTTTTGTTGCATGAAGAATTTTATCAGATTCAACTTTTTTCTCCGCTTCATCCAAATGAGAAATATCAACTATTTTTGATCCGCTTCGCTCAGCAAGTTCTCCGGCAATGCGTAAAAGATCTATGGCCCGGCGGGCATCGCCATGTTCCCTCGCCGCATACGCTGCGCACTTTTCAACAACACCGGCTTGGATAACTTTCTCATGAAATGCTCCAGCCGCCCTTTTTTCCAGGATATCTTTGATCTGGATCGCATTATACGGTGGAAAAATAATTTCTTCTTCAGATAAACTGCTTTTCACGCGAGGATCCAAATTTTCAGAAAAAATAAGATTATTAGAAATGCCAACAATACATATTTGTGATTGTTTAAGTTCAGAATTAATGCGAGTCAAGTTATATAACATTTCATCTCCTATTTTCTTTGTAACTTGATCTATTTCATCCAAAACCAATAAAACAAGCTGCCGTTGGCTATCCAACAAAGAATAAAAAGTACTATATATTTCGTCAGTTGGTAAGCCTGTGGGTGGAACTTCTTTCCCTAATTCATGGATTAATCTCGCCAGGAGCCTGTACTCAGTATCAGCTACCCTCTTCAATTTACAATTTATATAGAGAGATCGGAGTGGGATATTATTTTTCTCGGCGATGACGGACATGGAACGTAAAATATATTTGATAGAAATAGTCTTGCCCGTTCCGGTTTTGCCATAAATAAATACATTGGAAGGTTTCTCTACACGGAGAGCAGGAGCTAAGATATTTGCTACTTCCTGAATTTGCTCTTCACGATAAATGATGTTCTCCGGCATATAAGTTGAAGTAAGAACTGCTTTATCAAGAAAAATCGAATCCTGTTTTAGGTAACTTTCAAAAAAATTATGTATTTCCATGACCATAACCCTGACCCTTTGATTTCCTATGGAACTCAAATGAGTTATAATTTATTTTTATTTCTCGCTGCCACAATTTTAATGTAGATATAATATGGAATGATAGGAATGTGAGATAATAAAGATGTGAAATGAAGGGGAAGTATATTATTTTAGTGTATGAACCTGAATAAATATTCAGATCGCTATTTTAATAATTACATATGTTATTTTTGGTATTAAACATAAATGGAAACTTTTGTTTTATAATTACTTGTGAAGTAAGACATAACCATAAGTAAGCGTATTTCTAACCCTCTATTTTCATGTGGAGATTATATAAATACTTATCTTCATACTGAAGAGTAGTAAGATAATACTTTAAGATATATATTTAATATATTGTGAAGAAGTATAATCTTTTTATTTAATTAATTTTATTATTTAATTAGTATATATTAAATGTATTTAATTCTATTTATTGTTATTTGTTATTATTTTTTACTTTTTTGTTAATTATGTCA
>JAGVYN010000010.1 GCA_018303265.1 Candidatus Woesearchaeota archaeon | reverse complement strand
CTTTCGTTTCTGTTCCTTCTCATCACGGCTATGCTGCTTCTCGGCTGCACGCAGTACGTCTCTGATGTGCCGCTAGAGCTCCGACCAACCGCCCTTGTCGGGCAGGCTACATACTACGACCAGACGAAGCTGGAGGCGTGCAAGAAAGATTCCTCCTGCTGGACGAAATTCTTGAGCTGTTACAAGCCGAAGTGCGTTGACGTCAAGGCTACCGGTACGCCCGCGGAATGGGGCGAGTGTGTGAATGGGTGTTTAACTAAAGGGAAAACCGGCGACACGACCTGTACGCTCATTGCCGGAGAGGATGATGAGTTTCCAACTCTCGCGGCGCAGGGTAGTGATTCCGTCTGCATCGACCAAGGGTACGACTACTGTATTTCCAGCTTTCTTCTCATAGAAGTGCAGGAAAAACCACACGTGACATTCCCTGTTGGATGCGATGGTGTGTCGGCCGCGATAGATGACCTGGCCGCGATCAAGGCAAAGATTAATACCTATGAGGGCTATCAGACAGACGATGCAGCAATGTTCATCAATTGTTGCAAAAGCGAATAGCTCCTTCAGATGCTGCAGTTCATGTCCCTCCCACCAGATGTGCTTCGAGGTTTCTGACCGTGGGAGCGCAATGAACGGAGGAGTTGCTCACAGACCTATGTTGCGGTTGGTGCAGGAAGGGCGTAGCCTCAATGAGGCGGTGGTTTTCATCCATCCCGCTGGACTGGAGCCTGTAGTCTAAACCCCGGCAGGAGTGCGGCGCATGATCTCGCGATGGCAACTGACATGCAGGGATGTTGCTGTTGGGTGCTGGCACTTCTGTCGTATGCGAATCTCTAGCACTCGCGATACACTGGGCATACGGGGAATCTCATCCCAGCCGCTGGCAGCAGTTCTATTCGTGTTAGCATGGCTCTTCCCGAGAGCCAGTTTGGCGGATCCGGATCTCACGGGCTTCACGATTAGCAAGCCGGCCTCTGTTGTTTCTTACAAGGACACGATCAAGTTTGAGCTTTGCGCAACGAACACCGGGACAACAGGTGAGGCAGGCATTCATTGGGCGTTCCCAAACTACATGAGTACCTGGGACGTCAACGAAGGCGCTGCTACCGACCTATCCTACGATGAGTGGGGCGCTGGCGATTTGATCTGGCACGTGGACGGGTACCAATTCCCTGCTACTTACACCATGGCGGAGTGTTGGCACTTGTCCTGGCCTGCTGGAGCCAAACGCTGCTGTGAAGTCGTGCTTGACGCCTGGAGTTCGGACAGGAGAACGCTCGTGTGAAGTGTCTTCTCCAGCACCGAAGTACTTAAATACTTCTGGGCTTTTCTCGTCGTAGGAAACGCAAACCGATTCTTGGTCCTGAGTGCTTGCCGTCGTCGTGACGGTGGGCTCTTGAGTGTGTGGGTACGGGCTCGGCCGGGGCAGTTTTTTTTAATTCTTATTTTGTTTTGAAAAAGAGAATGTTCTCTAAGTGTCCATTTTTCTAAACACCTGCTAAAGATAACAAACATCCCTTTTCTTTCACGTAAGATATAAAAAGAAACCTTCTTCTAACTACTTTGATAGTTGTTTTCTAGACCGTGATAACACACCTGCAGGAACCCTATAAGCCAGTACACATTAAATCCGTCCTTCATCCTCTTATTAACCAATGGTTCTTCTCAAAATTCAAGGAATTCTCCTTGCCGCAGCTCTATGGCGTCATGGAGATCCATAACCGAAAAAATGTTCTCATCTCCGCGCCCACAGGCTCCGGAAAGACGTTAACGTGTTTTCTCTCCATCCTTAACGAACTCGTTGATTCCTCATTGAAAGGAATTTTGGAAGATAAAGTCTATGCCGTCTACGTTTCTCCGCTGAAAGCCCTTAATCAGGACATAAAAGTTAATCTCACCCAACCGTTGGAAGAACTAGAACGACTGTCAGAAAAAAAATTAGGCATCCGCGTGGGGGTGCGAACGGGCGACACTACAGCGTATGAAAAACAAAAAATGCTCAAAGATCCGCCGCATATTCTGATCACCACTCCTGAATCTTTGGCAATCCTGCTTAATTCACCCAAATTCCAGACGCATCTTGGCAATGTGCAATGGCTGATCGTGGATGAAATTCATTCCCTGGCGGAAAACAAGAGGGGCGTGCATCTCAGCCTTTCTCTGGAACGCCTGCAGAAAATGTGTCCAGGAGTGACGAGAGTAGGATTAAGCGCGACGATTGCTCCCTTAGAAGACATTGCCCATTACTTAGTTGGCTATAATGGCGATGAGGAGCGTGACTGCGGCATCGTCGATGTGCAGTTTCTGAAAGAGATGGATCTCAAGGTAGTAAGTCCTGTGCGCAGTCTGGTCGATACGGATTACCTGCTGAAACATCGCAAGATGTACGATACGATGCACGAGCTTATCCAGCAACATAAAACAACACTTATTTTTACCAATACCCGAAGCGCTACAGAACGGGTGGTGCATAACCTCAAAGAGATGTATCCACAATATTACAATGGCGAGAATATCGCTGCCCATCATGGCAGTCTAGGCAAAACAAACCGCTTTACGACGGAACAAAACTTACGTGATGGAAAACTGAAAGTGGTGGTCTCTTCTACGTCATTAGAATTAGGCATTGACATTGGTTATATTGATTTGGTGATTTGTCTGGGATCGCCCAAATCAGTAGCCAGACTGTTACAACGCGCCGGTCGAGCGGGGCATCAATTACATTCCATCGTCAAAGCGCGGGTTATTGTAATGGATAGGGATGATCTTGTGGAATGCGCTCTTCTGCTGAAATCAGCGGTAGAAAAAAAGATTGACCGCGTGCATATCCCAAAAAATGCTCTCGACGTCTTGGCGCAGCACATCTATGGCATTGCCATTAATCAAACGATTAATATTTATGAACTGTTCCATCTCATCAAGAACACTTTTTGTTATCATACTTTAGAATGGTCTGATTTCTTTGAAACGATCAAATACCTTTCCGGAGAATATGTCAGCTTGGAAGAGCGCCATGTCTATGCCCGCATCTGGCACGATCCTGAAACGGGAATGATCGGGCGGAGAGGCAAGATGGCGCGGATCATCTACATGACCAACATCGGCACGATCCCTGAGGAAACCTATGTGACGGTTAAAATTGGCGAACAGATTGTCGGGAAAATTGATGAAGGGTTCCTGGAACGGCTACGGCCGGGAGACGTGTTTGTTCTGGGAGGGAACGTCTACATGTTTAAGTTCAGCCGCGGCATGACCGCGCAGGTGTCTACTTCTGTCAGCAGGCCTCCAACTGTTCCGAGCTGGTTCTCGGAAATGCTGCCGTTGAGTTTTGACTTGGCGATGGAAATCGGCAGATTCCGGAGATTAATGGAAGACCGTTTTGCCAACAACAAAAGCAAGGAAGAAATTCTGCAATTCATCCACGAATATCTGTATGTTGATGAAAATGCCGCGGAAAGCATCTATCACTATTTTTATGAACAGTTTCATTTCAGCGTGATTCCCAGCGACAAAAAAATTGTTATTGAAACGTATCCTTTTTAATACGTTGTTTGGCCGGCGTGTGAACGACTGCCTTTCTCGTTCTTTAGCGTATGTTATCGGGAGATCACAGCATCGAGACGTGGAAATAGGCATCACCGATAACGGTTTTTATCTTTCTGCGGAAAAGACGTTTAATGCTATCCGGGCTTTCGAATTGCTGAAAACAGAAAACTTCCGTACTGTTCTCGAGCAGGCTATTGAACGAAGTGAAGTTCTCCAGCGGAGATTCCGCCATTGCGCCGCCCGTTCATTGATGATCTTGCGTGATTACATGGGCCGGAAAAAAAATGTCGGCCGGATGCATATCGGCAGTAAAATCTTGTTCAATGCCGTGAAACGCATCAGCAATGATTTTCCCATCCTGAAAGAAGCAAGGCGGGAAGTGCTGGAAGATCTCATGGATTATGGACATGCGCAGGAAATCATTGATGCCGTTGTTGATGGAAGAATTGTCCTGAAAGAAGTTCAGACCGGCATGCCCGGTCCGTTCTCTTTTGGCTTAATTGTTTCCGGATATAACGATGTGATCAAGATTGAAGATAAGCATGAATTCCTGCGGCGGATGCATCAAACTGTGCTTGCCAACATTCAACTGAAGCAGGGGAAGAAAAAATTGCAGGAGAAAAAAGAAGAATTTTCGTATGCCAAGCTTTGGCAGGAAGCACAACTTAAACAGCAAGAAGAAAAAGACCTGCAGAAAGAGAAAATGAAAATGCAGGTATGGAATTTGAAGCATGTTCCTATCTATGCAAAAGAAGAACTGGTTAAACTCATTGAATTTGGCAGCATGCGCCAGGATGTGCTGAATGATTGCAAGAAATACCTAAAAGAGATTGAAGAAGGATGGCCGGAAGAATTGAAGACGTTTGTGTTAGGGAAAATTACTGCCGCTTAATACGAAAGTCTATATACTATATCTTTCTCAGTAATGCCATGTTTTTGTAAAATACTGCGATACTCTTGTTGTAATTGATTGTAATTCCAATCTCTTATTCCTTTTGGAACTGGCAGCTTATTGTCTTTATGAAATTGAAGAATCCATCCGCATAAATAATCTATGTCTCTATCTGGAGTTATTGGCGATTCTGTTCTTCCGGGAATTTTGATGTGCTTCTGTTCTTGCTGAACCACCTGATCAAGGCTTGGGGCTTGTTCTGTCTTCCGAACTGGCTGTTCCCATAATAGTAATGGTAATTGTGTCATGGTTTCGTGATAGGCCGCTCCTTTATAAATGTTTCCGTAGTTTTGTAACTAGCTAGTGACTAACTAAATATGGTGTAATGCGCAAGAGTCAGTGAATTTTTCTCAGCCCCTTACCTCTTACACTAATTTCCCAACAAAAATATTATGCTTGTCACGCACTATTTTTACTTTTATTTTTTTCTCTTTGACAAACTCGCAGCCGGGAACAGAAATATTTCTTTCTTTTGCCGCCGCAATCACCGAGTTCGGAAAACGGTCACGGCATTTTATTGTTGCCGTAATAACGTCGCCTTCCTGAAATGGTTTGGACAATTCTTTTGTTTTTCTGATATTGAAATCTTCCTTCTGCAATCGTAATTTGATAGTATGTTTTTTTTCTAATTCTTCTAACTGTTCATAAAACTGATCCCATGCTATCTCCTTTGCTGGATTTCGCCCCGTTTTATACCTCAGGAAATTCTGGATGCCTAAGATTGGTTGTTTTGGCAATGATTTAATCCAGACAATTATTTTTTCCATCTCTTCATTATTCCATCCCTCTGTCAGCACGGGCGCGACGATCACTTTGTTAATTTTCTCCGTCGCATAGGCAATGACCTCAAGAACGTGTTTGAGATTGTAGGTTTTTGTTCCGGCAATTTTTTTTGCGGTTTCTTCATCAAGCGCATCTAATGAAAGATTAAGTTGTAATTTGGTGATTGTTGCCAGTCGGTCAATCATCTCCTTATTAAGCAGTGTTCCATTTGTGTCAATAGAAATGGTGTGCACGTTCTCCATGGCCTGTAAATCTGCCAGTAACGATTCCATGTCTGCATACAAGAAAGGTTCCCCCTGCACGCCGACGTGTATTTCCACCGGCTCGTCCGCAAAATCAATCAGTTTCTGCAGCTCTTCAACAAGATATTCTTTCTCCACAACAAAATCGTTTTTGGTGCTTGACAATCCTTCGGAAATGGAACAATAGACGCAATCCAGATTGCATGACGTTACCGGTTTAATTTCGATAATCGAGGAATTTCGGTAGACAATGCCAAAGGCAACATTCCCCAGAAGAGGAATGCCGGAATTACGATGGATGTAGGTTACTTTATTTCCTGTCAGCTTATTGCTAAGGGAGGAGAAATATTTTTCGAGCAAATAGGAGAATTTGATTTCTGCTTTTTCCTGGTTGAGATCAAACTGAATGGTATGAGAATCAGGGAGAGTGAAATGAGCAATATGTTCCACTTCTTCTTTCGGGATTGTTGTTTTAAACAATCGTAATAAAGTAACGTGCAATTCCTCTTCTGTTTCCGAAAAGGAGATAGTTTCAAATGATAACATTGCCATGGCGTTTTTTTGTTACTCCATTTTATAAACTTATTGGTGGTGACAAATTGCTTCGTCTTTCTTTAAGAACACCACAACAATCTTTAAAAAATGCTCTTCTCTCAGCTAGTTGTGGCCGAAACAAAAGAAGTGAAACCAGCAGGTATTCTGGATATTGAATCGTCCCAACTTACTCCTGGCATGCAGCAATATCAGGATGCCAAACGGCAACATCCTGATTGTCTCATCATGCTGCGCATGGGAGATTTCTATGAAATGTTCTATGAAGATGCCATCACTGCTTCCCGGGAATTGGAAATTACGTTAACTGCCCGCGGAAAAGGAGAGAAATGCGCCCCTCTCGCGGGTGTTCCGTATCATGCTCTGGAAACGTATTTAGGACGTCTCATCAAAAAAGGATACAAAGTCGCTATTGTGGAGCAATTAGAAGATCCCAAACACGCCAAGGGTCTCGTGAAAAGGGGATTGGTGCGAATTGTTACACCGGGCACAGTGATGGAATCTTCCATGCTCGAAGAAAAAGAAAATAATTATGTCATGGCTCTGACGTCATACGGAGCGGCAGGGGAAGAATTTGCGGCTGCGTTTTGTGATATCTCTACTGGGGAATTCTTCACGACCATTGCTGAGAATATGTCGGAACTGCTGAACTACTTTGTTCATCTGCATCCGCAGGAATGCATCCTTCCTCAAAGCCTGCAGGTGAACTCTGAACTTCTTCAGAAAATTAAAGCGACAGGATGTTTTGTCAATTCTATGGAAGATTATTTTTTTCGTACTGAAAAAGCTCGTGAAATCATCCAGCAGCATTTTTCTGTCTCCTCGTTAGATAGTTTTGGTCTTCAGGATAAAAATCAGAACATCGCTGTCTCCGGCGCGTTGCTGCAGTACCTTATCGACACACAAAAAAATTCGTTGTCCCATATTAAGACCATTTTGGTACGTAGTTCCCAGCACACCATGATACTTGATGCCAGCACGTTTCGTAATTTGGAACTGGTCAGAAATATGAAGGATGGATCGTTGCGTGGCACGTTGTTAGCGGTGTTGGATAAAACCGTCACGGCCATGGGAGCGCGTCTCTTGCGCGCCTGGATCAGAACACCATTGCTCCGCAAGGAGAATATTGAACAGCGATTGGCAGCAATAGAGGAGCTGAATACACAGGTTATTGCCCGCGAAGAACTGATTTCTGCATTACAAAAAGTATATGATCTGGAACGACTCATTAGCCGCGTGAATTATGGGAATGCGAGCCCTAGGGACTTGCTTGCGTTGAAACATTCCTTTGTTCAAATACCATTGCTTAAGGAAAGACTTGTTCTCTTTTCGACAGACTTGCTTGCTCAGATACGATCTATCAATGAATTGGCAGAGTGCACCGCCTTGCTCGAGGCATCTATCCGTGAAGATGCTCCGCTTATCATTCGGGAAGGGGGAATAATTAAACCGGAGTATCATGAAGAGTTAGCTCAACTGTATGATATTAAACAAAATAGTCGAACGTATTTACAACAATTGGAAGAGAAGGAACGTATAAAGACAGGAATCCCAACTCTGAAAATTAAATACACGAACGTGTTTGGCTATTTTATTGAAGTAACAAGGAAAAATGTTTCCCTTGTTCCTGATTATTACCTTCGCAAGCAAACCACAGCTAATGCCGAGCGCTATATCACGGAAGAATTGAAAAAAGAAGAAGAAAAGATTCTTGGCGCGGAAGAAAGAATTGGTGAATTGGAATATGAGTTGTTTCAGGACATTTTGAAAAAGATGGCCGTGAAGACGCCCGAGATCCAGGATGCTGCCCATAAACTGGCCATGCTTGATGCCCTTTGCTCCTTAGCAAAAGTAGCGATGGAAAATAATTATATTAGGCCGCAGTTTGTTGATCAAGACGTTATTCAAATTAAACGCGGCCGGCATCCGGTCATTGAGATGGTTGAACAACGATTTATTGCCAATGATGTTTTTCTTCATTCTGGAGAGATGATGATTATTACCGGGCCTAATATGTCCGGGAAATCGACAATACAAAGGCAAGTGGCCCTGATTGTGCTGTTAGCTCAGATGGGTTCATTCGTTCCGGCTGAGGAATGTGTGTTAGGTATTGTAGACAGAATTTTTACACGCGTAGGAGCTTCTGATGATTTAAGTTCCGGGCAATCAACATTTATGGTTGAAATGAGTGAAACTGCATCCATTTTGCATAACGCAACAGAGCGAAGTTTGATTATTCTCGATGAAATTGGCCGGGGAACATCAACCTTTGACGGCGTGTCTATCGCCTGGAGTGTTGCCGAACATATTCATAATAACATCAAAGCAAAAACATTATTTGCGACACATTATCATGTGATGAATAAATTGGCTGAGAAATTTTCCAGGATTAAAAATTATAATGTTGCCGTGCGTGAGAAAGAAGGCGAGGTTATTTTTTTACGCAAATTAATTGAAGGAGGAACTGACCAGAGTTATGGTATTCATGTTGCGAAATTAGCCGGCTTGCCGCAGGAGGTAGTAGAAAGGGCAAGGGAGATTCAATCTATTTTGGAGAAAGACGATGACATGATGCGCAAGATGAAAGCAAAGAGATTGCAGGAGCAGAAGAGTCTGGGAGAGTTTTGAGAAGGAGATTAATTAAAAGAATATATTTGTTTTTCTTTCATTTATTCTGGAGGTATTACCCACTCTTTTTTGCTCTATTGCTTTTATTTCCTCTGGCATTATTACATACACTCTTTTTTGCTCTATTTGTTCAGGAGTTATCGTAACTGTGCCTTCTGCGCTTGAAATATACTGAGTGGTATCTTCAATTTGGTCATAAAAACCACGGTTAATAATTCCTTTTGTAACAACTTCTTGACCATTTGAGATCACTTTAGGCATCGCAACATATTCAAAGAAATTTTTCTCCCTGTTATTCTGTATGAAAACATTAGGAGCACTTTTAAGTTCATCTAAAGTGCCTACGTGCTTTAATTCTTTAATTCCTCGATAAAAATCCGTAATCTCTTCTCTTTCTTGCATTTTAATAAAAAATTCTACATGAAATATAAATCTTCCGCTACAAAGATCTTCACAGAAATATTAATATAATCAATTTACATTCAAGAATAAAAGAGGTGTTAGATGGCTGAACTTGTCATACTCAAAAATATTCTTGTTGCTTTAGCGCTTGGCGCTCTCATCGGTTTGGAAAGGGAATATGCGCGCTATAAAAAACGGGGACACGAATATGCAGGCATTCGCACCTTTCCCTTGATTGCGTTGTTCGGTTTCCTCTCTGCCTATTTTGGTGATTTGTATTCGGTCTGGATTCTTGGGATAGGAATTCTTCTCATCGGGCTGCTTGTAGTTATTGCCTATTTTCTTATGAATCGCCGAACACGCCATTATATCGGGGCAACGACGGAGGTGGCAGGATTTATCATGTTCTTCATTGGTGCGTTGTGTTATTACGATGAACTTGCCTTGGCTGCCGTTATCACCGTTGTGATGGCGGTCATTCTCTATGCGCGCTCGATGCTGCATCACTTTGCCAAACGCATGACCCCGCAGGAATTGCGCGACACCATTAAGTTTGCTGTGATCGCCTTAGTCATCCTTCCTTTTCTTCCCAATAAAGGATACGGTCCATTAGAACTATTTAACCCGTTCATCACCTGGCTGATGGTCGTCTTCATCTCCGGGATCAGTTTTATTGGTTATATCCTGATGAAATGGATCGGCGAACGAGGCATTGCGGTAACGGGATTGTTAGGAGGGCTTGTGAGCAGTATGGCCGTAACAACAAGTTTCGCCGAACGAAGCACACAGCAAAAAAAAATATTTCGGACGTTAGTCTTAGGCGTGATTCTCGCGAACGGAGTGATGTTTATTCGAGTTTTGATTGAAGTTTTTGTCCTGAACCGCACCCTCTTTCCACATCTTTTAATTCCGTTGCTTGTTCTTTTTGCGCTGAGCGGGATATTCTCTTACTTTTTGTGGAAGAAAGCTGCCAAAGCGAAAGGCAAAGTTCAATTATCCTCTCCGTTTACATTATTGCCGGCGCTTAAATTTGCCGCTTTTTTTTCGATTATCTTGGCTTTGGCAAAAGTCGCCCTTTTTTACTTCGCTTCCCGTGGCGTGTATCTTGTCAGTTTCCTTTCCGGTTTTGCGGATGTTGACGCCATTACCGTCTCCCTTTCTCAATTGGCAGGAGAATCTCTTGCTTTAGAAACAGCACGCAACGGCATTGTCATTGCGGCTTTAACAAATATTGCTGCTAAAGGGGGCATTGCATATTGGTTTGGCGGAAAAGAATTCGGCAAGCTTGTTGCCGTCTTGTTTGCCAGCTTGATTGTTGCCGGAATCGGATTGTTGTTTTTGCTGTAATTTGAGGGAAATTCAAAAAAATTCAATTTTCGGCACTTGTTTTTTTTCTTCCTGCTGTTTCTGCTGTGCTAAATTCAAGAATGAACTAAAATCAGGTGCCGTATCGAGAACCTCTTTCTTGGCTGATGGTTCGATTGTTGATTCTGTGGCAGAGAACATGCTCATTAAATCAGTAGTGTCAGCTGTTTCTTTCTTTGGCGCGTTAGAATACGTTTTTTTCCCAATAATATTTGTCAGAAGATGAACTATCTTTTGGATATCTTCAAAACTATCTTCTTTGGTATCAATGGTTACTTTCATTTATCTATCACCTTCTCAGAAAAAGAAAGGTGTTTATATTTTTTGCTGTGTGATGGC
Source organism: Candidatus Woesearchaeota archaeon (assembly GCA_018303265.1). Classification (GTDB taxonomy): domain Archaea; phylum Nanobdellota; class Nanobdellia; order Woesearchaeales; family GW2011-AR9; genus JAGVYN01. The sequence goes on along the minus strand of JAGVYN010000010.1, from coordinate 6,159 downwards.
ACAGTTCAAAAAGTGAGTTTCCATTGAAATTGAACAAATATAATCTTCGATAAGCGAACTATATATGAAATTCCATTAGGAAATTAAGGAATTTCAGTATATCCTGAAAGCACGATATAAAACTACGAAAATGTAGTGCTTTCAGTATATATTGACTTTGAATGACGCGACTGAGTCTATACGCCATCGCCGTTAAGATCAGTGTGGACTCTGGGCTGTGTATCACTCACAAAACGGATTGTGCCTGTATGATTATTTAATCTTCTTTTAAATACCCTTTATATGCATACTTCTGCGTTTGCATGTCAAAATATTTTTTGAGAAGAGCATGCAAATTCCAGATGCGGTAATAAAGTGTGTCGATATACACACTTTCAACGTCCTTAGCTTTAAGCTTCCGATACCATTGTCCTAGCATTTGGGCAAATTTGCTTCCTTTTTCGAATGCTTGTTGCCAGTCATACACTAATGTTCCGTTGATGATAATATAAATACGGGCGCTGGATAACGATTTTGTTTTGCCGTTTACGTCAACCTGCACTTCGGTAAGATCCCAGATATGAACGGTAAACAGTATCCGGTGGGCGATGTATTCGGTAACATTTTTGGTAATTTCCCAGGTGAGTTCTTGCTCGGCTCCTGCGGGAGAGGGGACTTTGTGTTTGTAATCTTTTTCATGCCACTTATACCCATAATTCTTTGCCCAGTCAACAACTGCCGCATACAGCCCGTCGAAATCAAAAAGTCCATTATAGCGGAGGGTTATTTGAGGTAATGATTCTTTTGCCACGATAAAACTATTGTTTGAGAATATATAAAGATTTCGAGAAGTAAGATGAAGTAGAAAATGTTACTAATCCAGCCATAAACCTTATAAATAAGCCCTTTTTTGGACATAGTAGATGGCAACTCAAACGGTTGAATCATTAATTGAAGGCGGGAAGGCAACTGCAGCGCCGCCACTTGGACCAGCTCTGGGTCCCACAGGGGTGAATATAGGTCAGGTAGTTTCTGAAATAAACAAGAAAACTGCCGATATGAAAGGCATGCAGGTTCCCGTTAAAGTAACCATTGATACGGCCACGAAACAGTTCACGATTGAAATTGGCACTCCTCCTGCCGCTGCTCTTATTAAAAAAGAAGCAGGCGTTGAGAAAGGAGCGGGAAATCCCATTACCGAGAAAGTTGCTGATTTGATGATGGAACAGATCATCAAAATCGCTAAGATAAAAGAAGATGCTCTTCTTGGAAATAACCTTAAATCAAAAGTGAAAGAGATCATCGGCACCTGCCAGTCTATGGGCATTCTTGTGGAAGGCATGCCTGCTCAGGAAGCGATGAGAGCCATTGAGAATGGGACGTTTGATGACAAAATTAAGAGCGGGAAAACGGAGCTGACGGCAGAAGAAAAACAACATCTTGAACAAGAGAAGAAGAAATTACAGCAGGATCTTGAGAAGCGCCGCAAGGAATTTGAAGTCAGAGCGAAAGACATTTTAAAAGAGTTTGAGAAAGATCCTAAGAAAGCACGAAAGGCAATGAGCGAAGCAGGAATCCCAGATAAAATCATTAACGAGTTAGCGCCTGCGGAAGAGAAGAAGAAATAATTATTTTCTTCGTAATTTATCCAATTCATCAATTTCCGCTCTTTTAATTTCCAGCAAAGTGCCGGACATTTTTTCAATCAATTCGGCTTGTTTTCATCTAAGGATGCTAAAGTTTAATCATATGAGCGAAGGATACTTTAAGAACAAGAATTAAAGTGCAGTTTTTCTTTCTTCAGCAAAAGATTTATATATCAATTGATATATCTATTTGCATGCAACAAATTATTCAAAAAAAACAAGCGGAAAACCCATTTGTAAGGTCCCCTACATTAGATACTGTTATGATGGTAGAGAGAACTATAGAAGAAAATAGCGGGGAATACAACAGAACGGAGCTGTGGAAGAACCTGCCAAAACAAGTTATGTGGCAGACATTTTTGGTCATTCTTGATTATCTTGAGAACATAAATAAAATTGCATTTGATAAAGATGGCAAAATAGCTTATATTTGGAATCCAACATTAGCGAAAAGATTGTCAAAGAGGAAGGAGATTACCATATGATTAAACCGTCAAAAGTTGTATTTGTTTCTGACGAACTTGAAAAAGATTTTAATGCGTTAAAAGAGGATGATCCAATTAAGAAAGGAATAATGAGGGCAATAAAAGATTTGAAAGAAAACGCTTTCTGCGGAATTCAAATCCCAAAAAGACTTTTCCCTAAAGAGTATACACAAAAATATGGCATAAACAATTTATGGAAATATGATTTACCCAATGCTTGGAGGTTACTTTATACAGTGACACCTGAGAATGAAGTTGAATTAATTTCTGCAATCTTAGAATGGTTCAACCATAAAGACTACGAGAAAAGAATGAGATACTAAAAAAAACGCCCTCTACTATTCTTAGCCCTCTTTCCTGCTTTAAAAACTTCACCTCCAAATTTTTGGAAATGAACTTTTTAGGCTGCTGCTAGTAGATTCTTCACACTAACTTCCGTAAGAGATTCAGCGGGTATTCTCTTACTTACATCTAATAACTTTATTCCTAAAATATTCCCATTCTTATCTAAATCAATAATGGTAAAATCATCTACTTTCTTATTTTTAGCAAATTCACCTTTACAAAATTCTATATACATTGCATCGGCCTGTTTATCATAGCTTATTTCCATCTTACAACCAATTACGCTATTTTGTCTAGCGATTCTAAAATCTCTTGGATTTGCTTTTTTAATTCTGGGATGTCTTCTTTGACGACTTCCCAAACACGATCTAGTCTAACTCCAAAATAATGATGAATTAACCTATCTCTCATCCCCGCAATTTTTGCCCAAGGAATTTTGGGATACTTTTTTCTAAATGCCGGAGAGATGTTCTTAACGGCCTCGCCAATAATTTCTATTGCCCTTATTACTGCGTATTGTTTTTCGATGTCCTTTTCGAACTTGTCTTTAGAGACCCCTTTCACAAATTGTTCTATATTCTTAATGGAATTGCTCATATGTTCTATAAAAACAAATTCATCTTTCTTCATAAGATTCTAACCTCTTCATCGAAAATCTGTTTTTTCAATCGAGGATGAACTTCCTCATACTCCAGCAGGTCTATTTTTCTTTTAAGAACTTCTTGTAGATCCAACTGAATTCCAACAATATCCAGCAGACTTTTCTTTCCTTTTATCTTTATAAGGAAGTCTATATCACTTTTTTTCTTTGCCTCGCCTCTCGCATAGCTTCCAAAAACTCCCGCCTTAACGATATCATTCTTTTTCAAGATAGGCACAGCCTTCTTTTTAATGTCAGAGAGAGTTAAAATAGCGGTTTCCTTTTTTTGAGCCATGCTTTTGGGTAGACGATATTTGTATATAAATTATTTTCTTCTTAATTTATCCAATTCGTCAATCTCTGCTCTTTTGATTTCCAGCAAAGTGCCGGACATTTTTTCAATCAATTCAGCTAATTTTTTAAGTTTCGTATTCTGCCGGATTTGTAAAGAAACTAAAATAAGTGATTCCACTAACAGAACGAAGATAATAATGCCAAAGGCAAAAATGATTTCTACTAAAGGTATATCCACTCCAAAGACTAGCATTCAATCACCTGATTCTAATGAATATTGGTAGTATTATAAAGATTTCTATTTATATTCTATGAAAACATCAGTTGGCAAGTTTTCAATAAATGTAACGAAAACTTTAAATAGTTCTTATTTGTAACGTATGTTACATAATGAAACCGAAAGTTACAAAAAAGTACCTTGAGCTATTTATTCAAAACTCTTTACAGAAGGTTCTTGAAGTTCTTTTCCGCTACCCTGAAAAAGAATTTAGCCTTTCCGATCTAGCTAAAGAAGCAAGAGTGGCTAAACCACATATTGGAGCAATTCTTTCAGAATTAGAAAGACTTGGCTTTATTACGATTACAAAACTCACAAAAATATGGAGAATTAAAGCAAACCAACAAAGCGGAAACTTCATCAAAAGCAAAATAGTATATAACCTCAATTTTATGTGCCAAAGCGGACTCGTTGAATTTCTTAATGAGCATTTTGGAAATCCCAAAGCCGTTATCCTTTTTGGTAGCTTTAGAAAAGGGGAAGATTTCTCAACCTCCGATATTGATATTGCCATTGAAACAGATGAAACAGAAGAATATAAAACCATGGGATTACGAATCCTCACCAATTTTGAACAGGAGATTGATAGAAAAATACAGATTCATCTCTTTAATCAGAAAAATGTTGATAATTATGTTTTTAATAATATAGCAAATGGAATTGTGCTTTCGGGATTTTTGGAAGTCAAGTCATGAAAAAAGAACAAATAGAACAGTGGGTAAAAGGAGATCAAATACGAAGACGGTCTCTGGATAAAGAAAAAGTTAAGTCTATGATTGAATCCTCAACAACAAACATGACTATCGTTAAAACTATTCCTCTCACTGCCCAAAGTGCTATTCTTATTTTTCGAGAATCTTACGAATCTATACGGCAGTTAGGAGACGCACAGTGGTGGCTATTAGGATACGAGCCGAGAAACCACGAAGTAAGTATGGAAATGCTGAAAGAAATGGATATTAGAGAAAAAGTAAGACTTAATCATCTTACTCGTTTTAAGACTATCAGAAATGACGCTAATTATCGCGGATTTAAAGTGACTGTCGTACAAGCAAAAGAAATTTTAGAATTTTGGAAAGCTTGTTCTCAAGAGATAATTTCATTGTTACAGAAAGAACTGCAAAAGACATAATTAATCTTATTATAAGAAACTAAAAGAACGAAGATAATGATGCCAAAGGCAAAAATTATTTCTACTAATGGTATATCTACTCCGAAGACTAACATCCAATCACCTGATTCTAATGAATATTGGTAGTATTATAAAGATTTCGGCCTAGTTATCTGTAATCAGATTTTTTTTCTTAATTCATCTTTTTCATGTTCTAATGTACTAAGAGAATAAATTAATAATCCTGGGTTATCTCTAACTAAACTATATGCTGCTTGAATAGCTTGTTTTTTATCTTCCTGATTTAACTCTTTATAATCAAAAATCTCACGTAAAATCCAAGCCAGTTTTTTTCGTTTTGTCTGTGGAGTTGTACCCAGTAAAAGCCCGTTACCATAATCAACACCTCTATCTGCAAACCATTGCACATTTGCTTCTAATGTACCTGAAGAAACTCCTAAAAGTTGGGCTTGATGTAATAATATGTCTCTGCCTGAATTGCGATCTTGAGAGTTTTGTCTCAATAATCCAACATGATGCTGATAATTTCTCTCAATCGTTTCAGGATCTCTTCCCAGCAATTGAGCATTGGATGCTATCTTGTCATCCTTCAATCCAAGAGCTGACAATCTCTGATAGTTATTCTCAATAGTTTTAGAATCTCTTCCCAGCAATTCAGCTCTGGATGCTATCTTGTCATCTTTCAATCCAAGGGCTGACAACCTCTGATAGTTTTTCTCAATAGTTTCAGGATTCATTCCCAGCAATTCAGCTCTGGATGCTATCTTGTCATCCTTCAATCCAAGCTTTAATAATCTTTGATAGTTTTTCTCAATCGTTTCAGGATTCATTCCCAGCAATTGAGCATTGGATGCTATCTTGTCATCTTTCAACCCAAGAGTGGATAATCTCTGATAGTTTCTTTCAATCGTTTCTGGATCTCTTCCCAACAATTGAGCATTGGATGCTATCTTATCGTCCTTCAATCCAAGAGCTGACAACCTCTGATAGTTTTTCTCAATAGTTTCAGGATTCATCCCCAGCAAGTGAGCCCGTCCAGCAATCTTGCCATTCTTCAGCCTTTTTTTTCTTAGAAATCTGTAAACTTCTCTCACTGAATCTTCTGTAGCTCTTGAACGGCTTAGAATCCAATCTGATGAAAAGGTAGTAACCTTGCTATCTGGAAACAATTCGCTCAATATACTTTCCAAACGTTCTCTGACTATCATTTATAAAAGAATATATCACGACATTATAAATCTTGCTTTTGTTACTACTTGTAAAATGAACCTCTCCCCGCAGCAAGCTGCGGGGTATCACGTTAAGAACTTACGAAGATCATAATTCTTATCTTTCTGACCTTGACGCTGAATGTATCGTTT
>JAGVYN010000009.1 GCA_018303265.1 Candidatus Woesearchaeota archaeon | reverse complement strand
ACCCCGCCGATGACAATGGTATCGTTAACGGCAAGATGCCCATTATAGATAATAGTATTGAGAGTTGTTCCCAACCCTTTTTCTTCTTTTACTTCCAGGAGTGTGCCTTTCGCAAAACCAGCTTCCTCAATCTGCAATTGTTGCTCTAAATATTTCTGCGCAAGGCCGGTGAGAACCATCAATAATTCTGGAATTCCCTGGCCCGTGCGCGCAGAAAGGGGCACGATGGCAAGTTGTTTTGTATAATCCGAAACACGGTCAAACCGTTCTGCCTGCAAATCATGTTCCTGAAATTGCCCTACTAACCCATATAACCTTTTTTCAAATTCTCCTTGAATCTGGTAATCTAGTTCATTGATATTTTCTAAAAGAAGTTTTTTTTGATCGTACTTCCAATAAGGGATAAGATCAATTTTATTTGCAGCGACAATAAATGGAACTTTATGGGCTTTAAGGATTTCCATGGATTCAAGGGTTTGTGGTTTGAATCCTTCGTTGATGTCAACGACAAGGATGGCAATATCTGCTAATGAGCCGCCACGTTTCCGTAAAGAAGTAAACGCGGCGTGACCTGGCGTGTCAATACACAGAAGACCAGGAACAGTTATCTTTTGTTTCAATACCTCCAACAGTTTTCCGCAGATTTTTTTTATCGTGGCTAAAGGAACAATGGTGACGCCAACCGCCTGCGTAATCCCTCCTTTCTCTGCAGCCGCAACAGTCGTGTGCCTAATTGTATCCAGCAATGTTGTTTTTCCATGATCAACATGACCGACGACCGTAACCAAGATTTTGCGGATTGCCATTAGTTCAAAAAGGGAGCAAGTTCTTTTTTAAATTTATCCCAAAGGAAGGTTTATAAAATTCCTTGCTTACATTGGATGGATGGCATTCACTGAGCAGCATAAAAAGGATCTTCATTGTGTTCTTTGTAAGTTTGCTTGTTCTGACGATCATCATGCTTAGAAGTTACCTCAGCGCCCTCTTTGTGGGAGCCTTGATTGCCTATTTTATCTATCCTTTGTATACAAAACTTGTTACAAAAGTGAAATATAAACTTGTAGCACAGGCTATTTTAAGTATTGGTTCTGTGCTGATTCTGCTCGGATTCTTGTCGGCACTGATCCTTCCTCTTATTTCGCAGACACAAATCCTCTATCAAAAATCTGAACAATATCTTACTTTTGATGAAGCTAAGACATGTAATAATCCAGATTCCTTGCCATGCCGAGCCGTCCAGAAAATGACGCAATTTATCCAAACGGAAGAATTTCAACAAAAAAGCAAGGAGTTTATCCAAAAAACATCTGTCCTTTTTTTTCAAAAGATCGGGAGCGTGATCAGCGGGATCATGTCTTTTATATTGTTTATCATCATTGTTGTTTTTTCCCTCTTTTATTTTCTGGACCATGGCCGGGAAATAAAAAATACGTTCATGGAAGCATTGCCCTTAAAGTCCGCGCATAAAGATGCGCTGCTGAATAAATTAAAACAAACGATTACAGCGGTGGTGGGAGGAAATATCAGTACGGCCTTGCTTCAGGGCCTGGCCGGAGGAGTGATCTTTTTTATATTAGGGATCCCCTTAGCGTTGTTCTGGGGCTTGCTGATGGCCGTCTTTGCCTTCATCCCTGCGGTGGGGCCTGCCGTGATCTGGCTCCCTGCGGCCGTTTTGCTCATGATCATGGGATCGGGAGTGAAAGGAATTATTCTCATTGTGTATTGTGTACTTGTCCTGGGGTATATTGACAACTTCCTCAAGCCGAAATTAATTGGCGACAAGATCAAGTTATCGTCTTTCTGGATTTTCTTGGGAGTGTTGGGAGGATTGCAGATGTTCGGCATTTTAGGATTGTTCTTTGGGCCGATCATCCTCGCCTTGGTCATCACCTGTCTGGAAATATATAGAGAGATGAGCGGGTAGATTTTTATAGTAGTTAAACCGTTTTCTTCTGATGGCCATCCTCACGGAACACTCCACTAAAATCAGCGTCGAACTTCCCACAAAAGACGTCCATAAAAAGATGGATGTATTTTACAATCCCGCCATGACCTCAAATAGGAATATTTCCATCGTATTACTTAATTCCATTCCAAATACAGGAATGAATATCTGCGATCTTTTGGCAGGAACGGGAATTCGTTCCCTGCGCTTTTTGAATGAAGTAGAAAAAGATAAAATCCAAAACCTCTTTGTGAATGATAAAAAAGAAAATTTTGTGAAAGTATTTGAAAATAATTTGAAATTAAATAGAATAAAAAATAAAAAAATAACTCTCAAAAATCAGGAAGCATCGTTATTTCTCTTAACGCAGCATACAGATGATTTCTGCGGCTATTTTGATTACATCGATATTGATCCTTTCGGTTCGCCTAATCCGTTCCTCAGCGCGGCGATCTGCCAAATTAAACGCGAAGGTATCCTCGCGATAACCGCAACCGACACCGCCGCATTGACAGGAACGTATCCGAAAGCGACCAAACGCAAATACTGGGCAACGCAGCTCAAAAACCACCTCATGCACGAAACAGGGCTGAGGATCTTAATTCGAAAAGTGCAATTGCAAGGGATCCAGTTTGACAAAGCGCTGATTCCCATTCTATCCTATTCCAAAGACCATTATTTCCGGCTATATTTCAGATCAGAGAAAGGAAAAACGAAAAGTGATGAACTCCTTAAACAACATCAGTATCTGTTATTTTGTTCCAAATGCCTGAATTACAAGACTTCCATCTACAATAACGAACAATGCGCATGTAAAAATCAATTTCAATTTGTAGGGCCGTTATGGGCCGGACCTTTGTTTGACAAACAACTGCTTGCAACAATGGCAAAAACCAACCCCTTCCCTGAAGACCAGAAATTTCTTGACTTGTTAAAAGACGAAAAAGATGTTGTCGGATTTCATGATTTGCATGTCATTTCAAAGAAGTATAAGATAGAACCGCCCAAGATGGAAATGGCCTTGAAAAAATTGCACGGGACAAGAACGCATTTTTCTCCGAATGGCGTGAAAACAGAAAAAGATATTAAAGAAATAATAAAACTGTTAGGCTGATTTTCCTTCTTCGATAAACTGAGAAGTTGTCTTAACCAAAATAATACTTTGGGCAGTAAAATCTTTATCATTGCTCCAGATGAAATCAGCATGTACAGATAATGCACAGGCGATATATTCTGTATCCGTCGGATCCCTACTTGCAATAACTTCTTTAGACAATCCCATGTACAATTCATATTCGGTAAATTCTAACACTTTAATAAATCGCAACAAAGCTTCTACACCTTCTTCAAATTCTAATTCACTGAACCCACTTAAATTACAGATCAGTTGTTTTTTCTTACGAACTTCATGGATAATCCGAGCGGGAGCATAGAACTGATAGTTTTGGGAAGTGAGAATCACCGTCGTGGCTCGTGACCCTAATAATGCCATAATAACTATATTAGCATCCAGAACAATTATCATCCCCTTTTGGTAATCTCCTTACCTAACTTCACCGCTAATTTTTCGATCTCTTTCTCACTGAGCTTTGTTTTTTTTGTCAATCGTTCTAGAACGGCAAGTGCTTTTATTTTTTCTTCAGCCGCCCCTTTCATGACAGCGCTCCATCTGATGTCTTTATGCTTTTGCATCTCCTCCCAGAGAGGATCTTCAACGGTAACAGTCATATTGTGGGGCATGTTAAATCACGTATTTTACGTGAAATCAAGCAGATATAAATATTTTTCGGTAAAATTTATTAAATAGGTTTTATACACAGTATCAATGACCACTGAAAAAGATTGGAAAACAAAATTAACCAAAGAACAGTATCGTGTTCTTCGTGAAAAAGGAACAGAGTTGCCGTTCACAGGCAAACTCCTGCATAATAAAGAGAAAGGCGCCTATATGTGTGCGGGATGCGGGACGGAACTGTTCTCATCAGATACGAAATATGATTCGCATTGCGGCTGGCCGAGTTTTTATGAAGCAAATAAGAACAATATTGAATTAAAAGAAGACCGTTCTTTAGGCATGACTCGCATTGAAGTTATCTGCAAGAAATGCGGCGGGCATCTCGGCCATCTCTTTGACGATGGACCAAAGCCGACGGGAAAGAGATATTGTATTAATTCTGCGGCATTGGAATTTGAGAAGAAAAAATAATAGACTTATTTCATCACCCCCAAAACCTACTATTCGCAGCTCGCTGGGCTATTATGCGTCGTTGTTTCGACGTTAATTTGGGAACGATATCAAGTTTACCATCTCTTTTGAGTCGCTCATACAGTGAGTGGTTCTTGTGAATTAGTTCACCCCTTGTGTCCCCGGCATGATGTTTGTGGTAATAGGCAACAGGATCGCCATCAAAATCATTACGGATCTTTGGTGCTATCTTCAGCTTATCCCTCCGATATAATTGTTGGTAGAGTCCCTGGTTTATTTTCTGTAGCTTATTTTGCGGCACGCCATCATAAAACTCGTTATAATTTAGAACAGGATCAAAGTTTCTTGGATAACAACCAAGTTGGATATGCAACTTATTATCCCCATCAAAATACACTCGTTTTAACGGCTTTCCCGGTGGCACAACATACAGATGCGTCTCCTGTCGATCACGCAAGGCTTTAATCCTCGCAGCGACATCATCAACGGATGCAATATCAGTTTGAATCAATGTTTCAAGATCAAAATCGCCTAAGAGTTCCCGTGCTTCTTCCACAAATTCCAGATGCGAGCGAGGAACTTCATGTAAACAAATCGCATCCTCTTTTTGTTCATCAAATCCATGCACAAATTCATAACGCGGTCTCCTATATCCCGAAGGTGATTCGTCAAGACGCAGAGCAAAGCGCTCTCTATAAGGAACATCGTATGCTTCAACAATGCCAACGACACGGTCATATAATTCACTTTGGGTAAGATCCCCGCGTTCTTCGGCAATTCTGTGCACTTGCGCTTCTATCTTCGGCCTGCGTTTCTCTGAAACTTCTAAATAACCAAGAACTTGGTCCAGCCATTCTTTATTCATGCAAGAAGAAAGAGGATTAATTTTTATAAACTTTGTTGAACACTACTTTCTCTCATACCTTCCCATAAGTTCCGTCCTCGCCAGGATGTGCCCTTTCATCGCTTTCTCGACATCGGCTTTGGTGGAACCTTCTGGAAGCTGTAATCCTGTATCTAACGCGTACAACGTGAAGAAATACCGATGCACCATGTCTGGCGGGCAAGGCCCATGGTACTTCAGATTGCCGCTGGTTCCCTTTCCATGGACACCTCTTGGTTCCTGCCCTTCTGCAATTTCCTTTGTAAATGGGGGGATGTTCCAGACGATCCAATGATCCCAGACTTTCCCGGCAGGTTTCATAGCATCCGGATCATCCATGATCAGAACTAAGCTTTTGGCATTGGGAGGAACATCGGAAATCGCTAATGGAGGATTAACATCAGCGCCGTCACACGTGTATTTAGACGGAATTTTACCTTGATGTTGAAAAGCTAAGCTTGTTAAATTCATCATCTCACCTCTTACAAAATTATCTTTTAGATTGTTTCATTGTGGCTTGAAGAATCTCTACTTTTTTCTTTGAAAGTAGACGTTTTAATTCAGCTTTTTCCCATTCTAAGAGGTCTGAGTGTGTAATTTTTCTGTCTAAAACCTCAAGAATGGCTTGTTGTTTCTGTAATGAACGAGAACCAAAGAACCATTTTTCTACCGCGAGAATTTTCTTCTTAAAATACGCCGCATCCTTCACCATTAAAAAAAAGAGATCAAACAACTTAATAAATTTATCCCAATGCCAAATCCATCCTTGCCACTTCGGCACTTTGCACATGCTCGATGTCTTTCATCTGTTCCGCAATGGCATCAAAATCTGCTCCTTCCACTTGATACATCGCTAAAACGAGAACGGCTTTCAGGCCAAAAGCAATGGGGTCTTCTTTTACCTGCATCTCGCCAAGGGCACCGGCGTCGCGCGCCATGCGCATCGCTTCCTTTTTTATCAATTCTAAATTGGTGTCCGGCGCTTCGGGCATAAGTTTGAACGTGATGACTGCGCGTGCCATTTAATTTGGTCCCATGAAATTGCATCCAGGACAGGTATATTTTATAGCATTCTGCCGCGCGTAGGAACTGCGGACTATTTCATAATTTCCGCATTGCGGGCATTGAAATTGCACCGCGCCTGGATCATTGTCAATTCGTTTCTTCGTTGCACTGCATACTTTTCCTTCCATTTTTATCTCAGAATAAAGCTTATTTATAAATCTTATTATGGTGTTAAGTAAAATATGGATTACATCAATTCTGTTCCACGCGAATCATCTTTCCCTCAACCAAAAAACCGACAGGCAAAAAATGTTCAACAACATAAAAATTTGTTTGGGTGTGTTTTGTTACGTTGCTCACATTCATTGCCGAACCAGGCAATAACCCCATAAACGAAATTAACTGATCTGCCAAATGAGAATCAACCGCAGCGCCGGAATCAATTTCCTGCGCTAATTCTTCCGCAGCTTCTTTTCCTATCTCTTCAGAGGATCTTCCCTTTTCAATTAACGCATCACCACCAAGAATAATTGGATTCATCTTATTAACATCACCTTCTTTACTAAATACTGCCCAAAGAACTATTTCCCCGCCAATGCTTGCACTTCGTGCATAATCCACTCTTACATTGATAGGCACATTATATTTTTTCAAATATCCTTCAGCGGCTTGGGCAATGCGTTCGCCAACTTTTTTTTCCTGTAATTCAGAAGAAACATTGACCACGCCTCGTATTTGTTCTAATGTTCCCTGCTCTGTAAGATGAATCTTAGGGATCTGCTGGATCTCTTCATAAAAATAATCAAATGTATCAAAAGTATTCGATTTATATTTGGGAGATATTTCCAATTGAATTTCCCCGCCTCCTTTCGGATAATACCCTCGTTTGAGAATTTTAAGTTCTATCTTTTCCACAAATTTTGTAAGATGGGGAAGCAAGATATGTTGTAAATAATCAACAGATGCCTGCCACTTGCCGCTCGTGCCACCTTTCACTCGTATCGTTATTTTACGCGGTGCAAACATGGAAGGTAAAATAATCGCTTGCAAGAAAAGTGTGATACTTCCAGCCGTGCCAATATCAAAAGTGTACGAACCACTTTTTATTTTTCCAGGCTTATACGACAATTCCGTAGATCCGATATCAATATTATTAGTTTCAGCGTTACACATCTCTTTGAGCGCTTTAATAGCCGTGAGAAGCTGCGCTTTTAATCCCGGATCTTGCCGTCCTGATCTAATCTGCGAAACAGTGAATTCTTTTCCCGTGAGAGTGGAAAGCGCTAACGCAACTCTGACTAAGGAACCGCCGCCTTCCAGGTAAGAACCGTCTAGTTCAATCATTTTTAAAATGTCTTTTTCTTCTATAATAAGTGACCTAAAGTTTGTATACAAATGTCACTTATTATATTCGAATGACATGAAATTAGGTATAATTATTTATTCCTTCGCTATATTTTTATTAATTTCGACAATTGAACCCAAAAACAAAAATATTAATAAAACAACCCTCATTTTCTGTGCAATGTGGGGACGTAGTATAACCTGGCTAGTATAGGAGCCTCCAGTAATGGAAAGTTGAGCTTAAAAGCGATGATAAACTTCTCCTGTGGTCAGCTTCGGATCTGGGAAGCAGCAAGCAAGGCTTGTTGCTCAGAAATTCAAATCCCAGCGTCCCCATTTTTATTCTCAAGAAAAAGATCAGACAAGAGATAAAGTCTTTACTCGTCAGGCAGCATCTGCTTCCCGGTTAGTGTTACAATATACCCTTCCTTCGTAATCTTGACTTCCTGTAAATTATTGATAACGACATCATTCCCCCTTAAATAATAAGAAATGTTTCGCAAGTCGCGGATGCGGACTTTCTCTACTTCAGGGATTTCTATAACTTGAAATGGAGCCCGCCCTTTCAGATGTGGATTATTTTCCTTAAATAGGCCGATAAATGCCGACCAGAGACCTTCCTCTTTATCATGGCTCGGCTTGCGGCTTATAATTACACTCTTCACCTTAACTTTTTTTTCCATAATCTTATTTAACGAAGTCTTTACTTTTAAATATTACGACAATTCTTTTCAGGTGAAGGTAATACGACATTCCAAAACCAAGAATGAAAAAAAGCAGAGTGAAGACTCTATTCGTCCAAAAACTACCTGCAAGATACCCTACTAAGAAACCGAGAATGATTAAAACAAAAGGAAGAATTGGTTCTTTAGACTTCTTGAAATAGTACACTCTGGCAGCAACAAACCCGCCGAGAAAAACAGAGAAATAACTCAAGAAAGAACTTTGCAGCATAACTGAAATGATGAAACCCATTGTAATAAAGAGCAAGGAAAACGCTTCCACCCATTGTTCTTGCCATTTCACTTCAAAGCCCATTCTATTTCTCCGAACCGATTAATAGATAGATAATTCCAGCAAGGGCGGCAATGATAATCATTGTTATAAGACCAAAAGTAGTCTTAGTTAGAAGTAATAACGCCGTGAGAAAGACAACTCCTATCGCAAGGTAATACCCCCCTCGCGAACCAAAATAAATTTGCGCTCCATCAAGCTGAGGCAAAGGAAACAACGCGCAGAATGCCATTACAATATTCATAACTAAACCTTTGCTAAAAAAATAACTTTGCGGGAGAAAATGAAGCCCAATTGCAAAAATGATTGCCGCCAGTATATTCCCTAAAATACCCCATAAAGAAATCACTGCATTTTCAAAAAAAGAAAAACCATACCTAAATTCTCCCAGTCGTTGCTTCACCATTAATGCTGCTACCGCGCCGCCTATAAAGATCAAAGGGATTCTGCCAATTGTAATAAAAGTAACTATCACGGCGATAATCAAGCCAGTCCACCACGGTTTAAATTCAGCTAGATAGCCTTGGCTTAACGCATATATTTTCTGACAGCTGAGACGAAAACCAAAACTCACTGCTGCAACACTAATTAAAGTTAATAAATGGGTTACTCCCGTAACAAATTCAAACTGTTCGTCCCCCCAATCACGGAAAGAAAAAATAAACGCCGTCACAAGAATGGCCGCACCCAAACCGATTATCTCCTGCTTGCTAAACCGTAAAAATTCTTTCACTCTTGCTTGCAGTTCCCGAAAACTAACCATTGTCAAAATAAAAATTTAGCAGTATATAAATAATTTGGTTTTTAGTCTATGAATCATTTTGTTTAAATTTGTTTTTTCATTTCTTTTTGAGAACAAGCAGCGTATGGCAGCTATTTCCCCGGCAGATCTCTTTTTTTTGTTCTAATTTCCATTTATCAGAAAAAGAAAGATCCCATAGGGATCGGCAAATAAACGCAAGAGTGCCGCCTTTCTTTAATATATACTGGGCTTGATAGTACATTTCATTTAATTTATCTTCATCTTTTTTGGTAACATGAAACAGCACGCGATCAAACTGTTCCGGTTTAAATTTAACATCAAGTTCATCAAGCACATAGCGTTGAAGATCTACAGAAACGCCGGCAATTTTCGCATTTTTGCGACCGGCGATCACATTGGACATGCTAGAATCAAAGCCAAATATTTGCGTTTCTTTCCGTGGCGGAGGAAACATCCGATCCAGAAATTGACCAAAATTAAAGGTTGAATAAAGCGGGAATTTGTGAAATGAAAATGCCTTTTTTGTATCCAAAATGGGAACATTCTGCGAGAACAATGCAGCTTCAATAGGGAGGACACTATCTTTTGTGAAACCGACGAACATTTTTTCCCCTTCTTTATAACCCATGCTTCGGATAAAAAAATACCCCAAGTCCCCTTTAAATGATCCGGAATGGGGAAACACGCGGTAATGGCGCTCAGTACGATCACCGCCGCAAAGGTCGAGACCCACAAAAAAAGCATCTCCTTCTTTACGGCAAACAAAAAATAAATCAGGATGTTTATAATCGAATACAGCATTAAAATTATGTTTCTCCTTCAAGAAGGGCACCAAAGCATTGCTTATGTTCTTGGAAAGAGCCAGCCTGCTCTCCTGCCCTTGCACATTTTCGATATTAATGACGTAGGTAAAATTTGCAAGAAGAAAATCTTTCCAGGAAAAATGCACTTTACGAAAATTAAATTCGGTGCTTGTTGCAAATGTGCCAACAGCAACAAGAACTTTTTGTATTGCTTGTGTTTTATAGACTAATGTAAGCAAATCTTCTTTTTGTTGAACTTCAAATGTAAGAATGGAAGGCCCAACAATTTCTATTTTACTGATTTTCTCGTTAATAATTTCCTTAATTTCTTGTTTGGCGATGTCGGCCAATCCCTCATTCACAAAAGCGTAACATTTCATTCTTTGGTAACCGTTACATCCCCACTCTCCACGAAAACATTATCTCCGCCATTCTCAACTACTTCTTCCTCAACAACAATTTTAGCAGCAGCGGCAAGTTGGTCATCCTCATTTAACTTGATGATTCTCACTCCTTGAGTTGCCCGCCCAATCATAGAAATTTCAGAACATTTAAGACGGATAGCTATCCCTAATTTGGAAATAAGCATAAGTCCTTCTTGTCCATCAACGAGCATTACAGCACGTACAGGCCCATTTTTCTCAGTTATTTTAATATTAGTTACACCTCTCCCGCCACGGTTGCACAACCGATATTCGGAAACTGGTGTTCTTTTCCCGTAGCCTTTTTCTGTAAGCGTTAAAATATTCTTTCCTTCTTCCGCTGCCAACATGCCGATAACTTCATCTTCTTGATGCAAACGAATACCTCTCACGCCGCGAGCAGTGCGCCCCATCGCCCGCACATCGCCTTCTTTAAAACGGTTAGCCAATCCTTGTTTTGTAGCGAGAATAATCTCTTGATCACCGGTAGTATACCGAACCCCTACAAGAATATCGCCTTCATCTAGGGTAAGTGCGCGTATGCCTCCCTTTCGTGGTCTTGAGAACTCCTGAAGTTCCGTTTTTTTAACAGTTCCTTTTTTGGTCGACATGAACAAATACCCCTCTTTAAAATCAGTAACAGACACAACCGCTGTAATATTCTCTCCCTGCGCTAATTCTAGCAGGTTGCTGATATGCTTCCCCTTGGCTTGCCTATTACTCTCTGGAACAGTATGCACTTTTAACCAATATACTTGTCCATTATCTGTAAAAAATAATAAATAATCATGAGTAGAAGCTATATACATTTTTTCAACGAAATCTTCTTCTTTCATGCCCGCAGCCCGGATGCCCTTGCCCCCGCGATGTTGAATTTTATAGGTATCCAAAGGCAAACGCTTGACATAACCAGAATTTGTCATCGTAACAACAACCGTTCCTTCTTCAATAAATTCCTCTATATCAAAATCTTCATCTTCTCCCTGCGTTATCTGAGACCGTCGAGCGTCACCATAATTCGTTTTAATTTCTTCTAACTCTTTTTTAATGAGAGAAAGAACTTTCTCTTTTGAAGCTAAGATTTCTTGATATTCTTTTATATCTTGAAGAAGAGTAGTATGCTCCTCACGTAACTTTTCTTGTTCCAATGAAGCTAACTTTTGCAGGCGCATATCTAAGATAGCTTTGGCTTGTGCTTCAGAAAGTGAGTACGAAACGATTAAGAACTGTTTCGCATCATCAACCGTGCGGCTTTTTCGAATTCCAGGGATAACCTCATCGATATTATTAAGCGCAACAAGCAGCCCTTCCACAATATGAATTCTTTGTTGCGCCTGTTCTAAATCATAGTGGGTTCGTTTGGTAATAACGTCCTGGCGATGAGCGATGTGATGTCCAATAAGATCTTTTAATCCAAGGACTAGGGGTTGGTTTTGGACCAACGCTAAGAAATTGATCCCGAAAGAAACTTTTAATCTGCTGAACTGGTACAATTGATTCAGCACAACCTGGTGATCAGCATCTTTCTTAAGGTCAATGACAATTCGTATCCCTTCACGATCCGATTCATCATTGATGTTGCGTATCCCTTCAATTTTCTTTTCCCTTACTAAATCTGCGATTTGCTTAATCAGTTCCTCTTTGTTAACTTGATAAGGAATCTCATTTACAATGATTTTCTCTTTTTCAATGGCGGTGACCGCTTTGATGGTGACCTTCCCTTTCCCTTTTTCATACGCATAGCGGAGGGCATTGCCGCAGACGACTTCTCCACCGGTGGGAAAATCAGGAGCGGGAATAATCTGCATTAACTCTTCCGTGTTTATTCCCGGATTGTCAATGGCGGCGATGATCCCCGTACATACTTCCGTAATGTTGTGGGGAGGGATATTTGTAGCCATCCCTACGGCAATTCCCGAAGAGCCGTTGATAAGCAGATTAGGCAAGACGCTGGGGAGGACTGCCGGCTCTTTGAGAGAACCGTCAAAATTATCTTTAAACTCAACCGTATTTTTTTCAATGTCTTTCAACATCTCTTCGGCTAATTTGTTGAGTTTTGCTTCTGTGTATCTCATGGCTGCCGCAGAATCACCATCAATGGAACCGAAATTTCCCTGGCCTTTAATCAGAGGATAACGAAGGGAGAAGTCTTGCGCCATGCGGACTAATGAATCGTAGACTGCAGTGTCCCCATGCGGATGATATTTTCCTAATACCTCACCAACGATACGAGCGCATTTCTTGAATGGTTTGTTGTGCAACATCCCCATATCGTACATGGAATAAAGAATCCGTCGATGCACTGGCTTTAATCCGTCCCGAACGTCCGGCAAAGCTCTGCCTACGATCACGGACATAGCGTAATTTACATACGCCTGCTTCATTTCTTCCTCGATAATGCGAGGAATAATCTGTTCATTTCCCAGCTTATTTTCAGGGCTAGTTTCAGTCATTTTTATCTTTAAACACAACCATTTTTGAAATTTAGTTTATCGTCGATAAATGTGTAAATTTTTGAGAATTTCCTGCTTTATAAAGATTATGCTTTTTTTTGTGCTTAATGGAGCTGAAGAAAATATTAAGGAGATAATTTAACAAATTTTATAAATTACTCTGCCAAAAATTCTTACAATATGTTAAATAAACCTTCTTTTACAGAAATTATGCAAGCTGAAGGGATTGCTGATTTTAATAAACTTACCTGCAACGATATTGAAAGGCTCGTACAAGAAGGAAAGATCCAATCTGCGTATTCTCATGTACAAAATCTGGATGAATTTGAGAGATTAAGGTGGGGACCATTTTGCGACTTTGAGACTGGAGGTCAATATTCTGGGCTTTTCAGAAAAAGAATCCTCTCATATGAGCATGATAGCCTCGGTGAATTATTACAGACTATTAATTTTTATGGAAGAACAGAGACTGTTGAAATGGGGCTTAGAAGTGATCTTAAAGATGAAGAGATATATCTTTCAGTTTTAGAATTTGTAGAAAAAACATTAGGCATAGATCCCAAAAAAGACTCGCCTTTTTTAGCCCAGTCATTTATTAATACTCGTCGTTCTCTCATTACCTTTGTTAAAGAATGGCATTCTGCTCAGAATACTGAGCCGAGATGGAATCCGTCATATGCTCAGCCTTTACAAAAAGAAAAATTATATGGTTTTATCGGAACTGATCAACCAGAGAAATGGTTAGAAAAATTAGGAGCTGCTCATACTTTTTCAAGAAAAATTGATGATTTCGATGACGACGGCACTTATCTAAGTACAAGTAGGACCCTAGAAAGCAGCTACCTTCTCCTTCCTTTCGATGGTTGGACTTTAGCAGAATGTTTCAGGCGCGGGTATGGAACAAAATAATCATTTTTTCAGCTCCGCCATCGCCTGCTTGATCTCCTCCCGGGCCGTTTCTTCCTTCTTCTCCAGATCCAGCAACCGTTCCACTTCATCCGCT
>JAGVYN010000008.1:1107-17503 GCA_018303265.1 Candidatus Woesearchaeota archaeon | reverse complement strand
AAGTCCGAGATTCTTAGGTTAATTCAAAAAACACATTTTTTAAAATTAATGTCACAAGATTTATATATCATATGATATTTATCTCACATATGAAACACGCCATGGAAACATACCAGTTCTTTTTTGGGGCATTGGCTAACCCGAATAGATTACATATTATAAACACACTGCGGCAAGGAAAGAAAAATGTGACGGAAATTTGTACCGCAACGGGGATTGAGCAGACCATGGTTTCCCACAATCTCAAAGTACTAGAACATCACGGCATGGTCTTTAGAGAGAAAGAAGGTAAATATCGATACTATACTGTGAACAAAAAAACAATCAAACCGCTTTTGGAATTTATTGATGCCCATATGGAAGAATACTGTTGTAAGATCATGGGGAAGAAAAGATGAATACAAAACGCCGTGAGAATGAAGAAGCCTTTTTTGACAAATGGGCACGAACGTATGACGCTCCTCTCTTCCAATTCTGGATGCGTAAATTTTACAAGCCGTTACTTCTGGTTATTTCTGACAAAGATAAAGTTCTGGACGTAAGTTGTGGTTCAGGAGAATTTTTAAGAGAACTCAGTGAAAGAACAACAGCAGAATTACACGGTCTTGATCTTTCTTCTAAAATGCTGGCAGTGGCAAACAAGAAACTGAAAGGAAAAGCCCATCTCCAAAAAGGAGATGTTCATAACTTACCTTACCCTCCAGACACGTTCGATTATGTCATTTCCACCGAAGCGTTCCACCATTACGATGACCAGCGGAAAGCTCTTCAAGAGATGAAAAGAGTGCTCAGGAAGGGCGGAAAAGCTATTATTGTGGATGTCAATTTCGGTTTACAACCGATCCATTGGCTGTTTGAAAAGCTTGAACCGGGCTGTGTCAAGATGAATAGCAAAAAGACTATGAAACGCCTGCTGGCAAGCGCTGGCTTCCGGAACATACAACAGCGGCGTTCCTTTGTTTTTTCTATTCTTACGGAGGGGGTTAAATCATGAACAAAAAGACCAAAACAACAACGTTACGAATAACCGGCATGCATTGCGCCAGCTGCAGTGCAATTTTAACCAGAGCGTTACAGAAGGTTGATGGCGTGACGTCCGCCGTGGTGAATTATTCGACAGAAAAAGCGACGGTTACGTTTGAATCTTCATTGACCCAAGAAAATATCCTCGTTGAAGCGGTAAAGAAGAAAGGATATGGTGCGGAAATCCTCGGCGGAGAAAGTTTCGGACGGGAGGAAAAACTGCGTGAACAGGAAATTCAGAAGATAAAGTTTAAAGTTATCTTCAGTTCCATACTTTCTGTTCCGGCCTTGTTTATCAGCATGGTTTTAATGGCTCTTCCTTACAGAGAATACGTTCTCTGGATTCTTTCCACTCCGGTTCAATTTTACATCGGCTGGCCGTTCTACCAAGGGACCTGGGCGGCATTGAAGAACAAATCAGCGAATATGGATTCATTGATTGCCATCGGAACAAGCGCGGCGTATTTTTATTCCCTGTACGTGATTTTCTTTGTTCCGGAAGGGCATCAATATTTTGAGATTTCAGCGATCTTAATTACGTTAGTATTGCTTGGAAAATATCTGGAAGCGCTGGCGAAAGGAAAAACCAGCCAGGCGATTGCGAAATTGGTAAAGATGGGAGCAAAAACAGCAACCGTCATACGGAAAGGAAAAGAACTGAAAATTCCCGTCGAAGAAGTGGTTGTCGGCGATATTGTCATAGTCAAGCCTGGAGAAAAAATCCCCGTTGATGGGGTTCTTACAGAAGGGTATTCCGCAGTCGACGAGAGTTTAGTGACGGGAGAAAGCATTCCCGTAGAGAAAAAGAAAGGAGATGCGGTCATTGGATCAACGATCAATAAGCAAGGGACGTTCAGATTTAGAGCGACGAAAGTGGGGACAGAAACAACACTTTCACGCATCGTCAAACTGATCGAAGAGGCGCAATCAAAGAAAGCGCCGATTCAACGTTTTGCGGATCAGATCTCTGCCTATTTTGTGCCTATCGTTATTGCTGTTGCTGTGCTTACCTTTCTCATCTGGTACGTAGTTTTAAATGCGGCGCTCGAGTTTTCACTGATTGCGGCCGTCGCCGTTGTCGTGATTGCCTGCCCCTGCGCCTTAGGATTGGCCACGCCGACGTCAATTATGGTTGGGACGGGAAAAGGAGCGCTTCATGGCATTCTCATCAAAGGCGGGGATGTGCTGGAAGCCGCGCATAAAATAAAATATATCGTCTTTGATAAAACGGGAACCATTACGAAAGGAAAACCGGAAGTGACGGATGTTGTTCCTGCCCAAGGCGTTTCAGAGAAAGAGCTGTTAACGATTGCGGGAAGCTTAGAAAAAAGTTCAGAGCATCCCTTGGCGGAAGCAATCGTCAAATATGCCCAAGAGAAGAAGGTTTCTTTCAAAAAAATTTCAGGTTTCCAAGCCGTCGTAGGAAAAGGAGTCCGGGGAAAACTTGGTTCTCAAGAATATTACCTAGGAAATCTTAAACTCATGAAAGAGAAAAATGTATCCGTCTCCTCATTAGTTCCAAAATTAGAATCTTTGGAACAAGAAGGGAAAACCGTCATGATTTTAGCAGAAAAGAAAAAAATTCTTGGCTTGATTGCTGTCGCTGATGAGATTAAAGAAGATTCGCCTGAGGCCATTGCCGTGCTTAAAAGTATGGGGATCGTTCCTTACATGATCACCGGAGACAACAAAAGGACCGCGCAAGCGATTGCCAAGAAAGTGGGGATTGAAAAATTCTTTGCGGAAGTTCTGCCGGAAGATAAGGCCAAACAGGTCAAAGAACTGCAGCGAAAAGGAAAAGTGGCGATGGTTGGCGACGGCATTAATGATGCGCCGGCACTGGCGCAGGCAGATATCGGCATCGCCATGGGCTCGGGAACGGATGTAGCTATGGAAACAGGAAACATTGTCTTGATGAAAAACAGCTTGCTGGACATCCCACGGGCGGTTAAATTAAGCCGCATGACGATGGCGAAAATCAAGCAAAACTTTTTTTGGGCGTTGATCTATAATGTTCTGGGAATTCCTCTTGCCGCCGGGGTATTGTATCCGTTCACGGGATGGTTATTGAGTCCTATTATCGCGGGTGGAGCGATGGCCTTGAGTTCGGTAAGTGTTGTTACGAATTCCTTGCTTTTAAGAAGAAAATCTTTAAAGCTGAAGAAACAACGGTGATACATGAGTAAGACATGGAGAAAAATGACCAATCCACGAAAAATAGGCTTTATAATTGTAGCCGTTAGTGTGGTTATTATAGGTCTTCTTTTCTATTTAAAATTTCAGACTGACAGCCAAATGTTAACTGCGTGCGAACAGGCTTGTGGTGAAGCCGGCGGCACAAGCTGCAGCCTTGATTCCTGTCCGTATCATCAAGATAATACCCTTTCATGGATCTTTCTTGCAATGGGCATCTTTGTCGCCTTTATTGGAGGCACGGGAATTTATCTTTCTTTGCCTAAAAAAGTTGAAACAATTATCGAGAAAAAAGAGTATGACCTAACATCCTTCTCTGATAATGAGAAAAAAATATTTCTCTTTATCAAAGACTCTAAAGAAGGAATATATCAGAGCCATATCGGCAAAAAGTTTAACCTTTCTAAAGTTCAGGCCACACGGCTGTTAGATAAGCTGGAAGGTTCGGGATTGGTTGAACGAAGAAGACGCGGGCTTGCAAACATAGTGAAGGTGAAATAGATGAACATCACCAAGAATCATCTGAACCGTATGACTACAGTTCTTCTTTGGATCGGAGCGCTATTTTACTTTTTTGAATTCCTTCTTCATTTGCTCGCGCTCCCCATTTTAGAGCATGACAAGATATTTTTGTACACTCATGATCGGTATATTGCTCTTTTTGCACTTACCTATAGTGTTTTATTATTCTTAATAAGCACAGATAAAAGAAAATATAACACGTTGTTCCTTTTCGTCGTTATTGGAATACTTTTTTCATTCCTCAACGGCTTCTATATCAGTTCAGCCGGTGGCTATGCGCCTCTTTTTAACGTTTCAGCTGTTGACAGCCAACTGCAAATACTTGGTTATTTCTTTCTAGCATGGTATTTTCTATTGTTGATTTCGTGGTATGGTGGTGGAATAAAAAGAAAAAAGAAAAACCTGCTCCAAACTACAAAAAAAGATACGTTTATCCCAGCGGCACGATTTCATGTATTAACACCTCTTTTTGATGCTCTTTGCAATGCTGTCGGGTTGGGAGGGAAATATCGAAACAGAATTGTTGCGAAACTTGACATCCAAGGAAAAATGCAGGTGCTGGATGCAGGCTGTGGAAGCGGCAGTCTTGCTCTTGATGTGAAGAAGAGATATGCGAAAGCCGCCCTGTATGCAGTCGATGCTGATCCTACTATTTTAGCAATTGCAGAACAGAAAGCGAAGGAAGCAAAACAGCAAATCCATTTTAGAAAAGCATTTCTTCAAAAATTGCCCTTTCCAGATAATTCGTTTGATGTGGTGTATAGTTCTTTAGTGTTTCATCATCTCAGCAGTAATATTAAAAAAGAAGCAATGAAGGAAATCCACAGAGTCTTAAAGAAAGATGGACGGTTTTTATTAATTGATTTTGGGCGGCCAAAACATATTCTCTTTGCTATTTTTTCTTGGTTTACGGTTATCTTTGAAGAAGGATATGACAATTATAAAGGAAGAATTCCAATAATGGTAACAGATTCAGGATTTAGTAAAGTGACAGAAGTGGAGAAGTATAAATTTAATATTGCGTCTTTAGAGGCGGTAAAATGATAATTGAAAACGGCATGGAAACTAGTTTCACGATACTTTAATAAATGGTTTCAAATAGGATAATAGTATAAAATTACGGCAGGACATAAATAAGATGAAAAAGACAAAATTTATTATTTTGGAGTTGATCTTTATAGTTAGTTCTTGGCAAACTCTAGCTCATGGAGAAGATACATTTGCTGAAGCAGAAGAGCTGATCAAACAAAAGATTGCTTGTAATGAACTTACAGAAGATCAACTGGAGATTATCGGTGATTATTACATGGAACAGATGCATCCGGAAGAACTTCATGAGTTGATGGATGAGCGTATGGGAGGAGAAGGATCAGAAAGTCTACGGCAAGTGCATATTGTTATGGCCAAGAATTTTTACTGTGGCGAGCACCAAGTAATGCCAACAACCACGATGAACACGATGATGGGGAGAACGGGAATGATGAACACGGGATATGGCGCAGGATATGGTATGATGGGAGGGGGTTTATCGATGAGTTTTGTTTGGCTGATCTGGATAACCCTCGCTGCCTTTGTTTTTGGGATTGTTTTTTGGTGGACATATCAACTCATGAATAAGAGGACGAGAAAAAAGTGAAGAAAAATATTAACAAAAAATAAAAAGAGATTAAAATAAAGAGTTATGAAAAAATAAAGAAAAGCTCTTAAAAAACGCACTCTTTATTAAATAAAAAAGATGAAAACAATAATTGCATCAGTTAAAGGCATGACCTGTACGAGTTGTGAAGTATTGATAGAGAGAAAACTAAAAAATGTTCCCGGTGTGGAACAAGTAAAAGTCTCTCGCGCCAAAGAAGAAGCAGAGATCACCTGCGATGAAAAAGTAACTCTTGAACAGCTCCAATATGTCCTGAAAGACAAGGGATATGCGCTCTATGAAAAAAAGAGTGGTTCTTCAGCTTCAGAAAATTCTCCCTCAGCTTCTCTTTCAAGTGCTCTTTTTCTGAGAGATAAAGAACGATGGTCGGAAATCGGCGCAGTAGTGGTGATTCTCATCGGCGCTTTCATCTTGTTAAAACAGCTCGATCTTCTGCCAAAGAACATTGGAGTTACTGACGGTATGAGCTACGGCTTTGTATTTCTTATCGGCTTGGTTGCAGCAGCATCGACTTGTCTCGCGGTGGCCGGAGGATTGCTGTTAAGCATAAGCGCTAAATACCAAGAGAAATATCCCCACCTCAGCAGACGAGAAAAATTTATTCCCCACATCTCTTTTAATGCCGGAAGGATACTCTCCTACACCATTTTGGGCGGAGCTATTGGATGGATCGGCTCTGCACTGACATTGTCAGGAACAATTACCGGAACGATTACCATTGTAGCCAGCGTGTTCATGATTCTCATCGGCCTGCAACTGCTGGGAGTTTTTCCTTGGCTGCAGAGATTCCAGCTGAAAATGCCCAAGTTTCTTGCGCACAAAATGTACGATGCCAGTTCTGCAGGAAAACCCAGCAGCCGCGCTTCATTCCTTTTCGGAGCAGCAACTTTTTTCCTGCCGTGCGGATTTACACAAGCACTCCAATTGTATGTGTTAGGAAAAGGGGATGCGGTTACAGGAGCGCTTACAATGCTGGCATTTTCTCTCGGAACACTTCCTTCATTACTTTCCATAGGCGCATTTTCCAGTTTTGCCAAAGGAAAGGCGCTACGATATTTCACGACGTTTTCTGCCGTATTGGTGATTGTTCTGGGAGTGTACAATATTCCCAGCGGATTAACACTCACTGGAGCGAATACGTTTTTCCTGAGCAGTGCTGCTGATGGAGGAGATGGCAGCACCGGAATAGCCCCATCGCCAATTGCCGAAGGGAAACAAATCGTGAACATGAAAGTTGACGGCCTTGACTATTCTCCTTCCCGATTTACTGTCAAAGCGGGAGTGCCTATAGAATGGCATGTGGACGGTCGAGGAGCGCAAGGATGTGCGCAGATCCTCAGTCTTAGACAGATGGGAATTACAGAAAGACTGTCTCGTGATAAAGATACGATAATTACTTTTACTCCAGAAAAATCAGGGACATTGCAGTTTAGTTGCGGCATGGGCATGGCCGGTCCTGGGTTCTTTGATGTCATTTGATCTTTTTGACGAATGAATGACAGTAAAAGACGGGCAGAAGAGACTTTACGAAGATAAAGAAAATGGAAAAAGACTTAAAATCAAAAAGAATCTTTTTACTGTTCTCAACTATTTTTTTGTTTCTTTCCTTTTTTATTTCTTCTTGTGCTCCAGGAAATTCTCAGGGAGGCATTTCTGGAGAAAAAATTGTCGAAGATAAAAATCATATTCACGCTCTGGCTTTTGACCTTACACAACCGGGAGTGATGTACGTGGCAACGCATTATTACCTTGAAAAAATAGACTTGCAAACGGGAAGGAGAGAACAACTTGGCAAATATGGCGATGATTACATGGGATTTGTGATTGCCGGAGATGGAATGTTTTATGCTTCCGGCCATTCCCCTCAGGTTGCCAATGTGGGAATCCGTAAAAGTGCGGATAAAGGAAAAACATGGGAAACACTTGCGTATGAAGGATACGATTTCCATGATATGACCGTGAGCTCTGCAACCGATATTCAGAATGTGTATGCTTGGAGCACGTCACCGAAACAAATTTTTGTTGTTTCAGACGATGAAGGAAAAAGTTGGCAAGAGGTTGCTCAAAAACAAGAAATAGGAACTATTTATGTTGTAGAAGCCGATAAACAACAGCCAGAAACATTGTATGCCGGAAACTTGTATGGCTTGCACGTTTCCAAGGACGGAGGAAGCACATGGACCCAAGAAGCAGCACTTACCAATATTCCCGTTATTGCCATAACCGATGATCCTGTGCAGGAAGGAAAAGTGACCATCACCACTGCGGAAACCATCTTACAAAGCACGGATGACGGAAAAACATGGCAAGAAATAAGCGAAGGCTTCAACCAGAAAGAAGAAGTCATTATCTTTCTCACCACTGATCCAACAACGGAAAAAATATATGGGGTCACCAAGCACAGCAAAGTCTATGTTTTTGAAGAACAAAAGTGGAAAGAGTTCTTGTTAACAGAAAAATAGAAAAATAACAGAACGGATACAACAAGAAGAAATGAAAAAAATGGGATGAAAGAACGAGGTATTAAACAAATGAAAACAATCTGGACCGTCAAAGGCACGCACTGCAACGCCTGCAAGATGCTGATTGAAGATGTTTGCTCAGAAACAAAAGGAGTAACTTCCAGTACGTTGGATTTTAAGAGTGGAAAACTGGTTATAGAACACAACGCCAATGCGGATCTCAAAGCACTGAAAAAAGAGATTGAAAAAGTAGGGGCTTATAAGGTAAGTGAATAGAAAAAAACATTTTTGAAGCGGGTAAAAAAACTTGATGGTAAAAGAAGCAAAAGAACGAAAAGGAACATTTTATCTTTGCCCGCAGTGCAACATGAAATATGCTGAGAAGAGTACGGCAGAAAAATGTGAAGCCTGGTGTAAGAAATACCACAGCTGCAACATTAACATCATCAAATATGCTGTAAAAGAATAAAAATAGCAAAAAAAATCATACTTTCATTATCTCATATCCTTCTTGCGTATCACCGACAACATACCCTAATTTTGTTATTTTTTCCCGCAATTCATCTGCTTTTTTCCAGTCTTTTTTCTTTCTTGCGTTCAATCTCTCTTCCGCGAGGGTGATTATATCCTGAGGAATTTTCTCCTTTCTGAGCTTTTTTAAATCTAAACCAAGAACTTCATCAAACTTCAATACCAAAGAATACTTATCTCTGCCAGATAAAGTATCATCTTTCAACACATCCCACATCGTCGCCAACGCTTTGGGCGTATTCAAATCATCGTTAACATTATCTGTAAATTCCAACAGGTATTTTTGTTGTTTTGTTTTATTTTCTTTATCTTTTGATTTTTTTAAATCTAAAACTTTCTCAACTAATTTTTTCGTTGTACTTCGTGCCCCTTCCAGCGCTTCGTAGCTGAACATTAATGGCTTTCGATAATGCGTTCCCAAACAAAAATATCGGTAATCCAGGGGATGAAAGCCTTTTTCCTCTAAGGTAGACAAAGTAATAAAGTTCCCACCCGATTTGGCCATTTTTTCACCCTGCGAAAGAACCAAAAATTCGTTATGCAACCAGTATTTCACCCACGGCTTCTTGCCAGTTGCCGCTTCCGACTGGGCTATCTCATTGGTATGATGCACAGGGACATGATCAATACCGCCGCAATGAATGTCAAACTGTTTTCCTAAATATTTCATGGCCATGGCCGAACATTCAAGATGCCAGCCGGGATAGCCTTCTTTTCCCCATGGAGAATGCCATTTCATTTCCTGCGCTTCAAACTTTGATTTTGTAAACCACAGCACGAAATCATGGGGATTCTTTTTGTGTTTATCATCTTTGATGCGTGCCTGCATTTCTGCATCCAATTTTAACTGTGCTAACTTCCCGTAATCATTTAATTTAGAGGTATTAAAGTACACATTCCCGCCGGCAATATAGGTAAATCCCTTCTTTTCCAATGTCTGGATCAATTCAATCTGCTCTGGAATGTGATCGGTTGCTTTACTCCAGATATCCGGAGGCAAAATGTTCAGTTTTTTCATATCCTTCTTGAAAGATTTTGTGTAATACTCCGCGATCTTCCACACACTTTTCTTCTCCCGCAAGGCGGCTAACAACATTTTATCTTCACCGACATCAGCATCAGAAGTGAGATGGCCGACATCCGTGATATTCATCACGTGTTTTACGTTGTAGCCATTCCAGATCAGAACCCGTTTGAGAAGATCCTCAAAGATGTAACTGCGCAGATTGCCGATGTGGGCGTAATTGTAGACGGTAGGGCCACACGTGTAAAGGCCTGCCTTTCCTTTCGTAAGAGGAACAAACTTCTCCCTTCTTCTGGTTAATGTGTTATATAAAGTAAGATCCATATTACTATTCTAAAAAGTGATTATTTCCGCCTTCTTTAAACTTTCGCCAATCAATAAAGGCACATCAATTTTCCCTAACTCTTCTCCGATCTGCTCCGGATCGGATTTTGTCGCCGGACTCTTTGGTCCGAGTAAACAACAAATCTCCGGCCCTTTGGAGATCTCATATGTCCCAATTTCTTTCGCAATTTCAATAATCTCCTGCTTGTCAAAGGTAAGAAGAGGACGGAGTATTTCCATTTTAACATGCTTGGTTATCGTTGTCAAATTGCTTAACGTCTGGCTGGATACCTGCGCCAGATTCTCGCCGGTGATAAGATATTTCGCGTTTTCTTTTCCGGCAATCACTTCAGCCGTTTTGAACATCATGATCTTGGAAAGGATAAAATAATTCCGGTGGCTGCACTTTTCAACGAGCTGTTTAAGGACCTCGACAAAAGGAACGAGGTAGATTTTACGTACGCCCAGCAGCTTTACCAATTCCTTAACCTTCTCGACTTCTTTCTTGTCAGATAATGGTTCCTGATGAAAATGGGCGGCGATAATTTCTACACGATTTTTCATTAAATGAATGCTGACGGGGGAATCGATCCCTCCCGAAATAAGAGCAATAGCTTTTTCCATAAAAAGACGTTTAGGAAGAAGTTTTTAAGGTTTTTGAGAATTTTGTGAAAGATCAGTAACAAAAACATTTATATCCTTTTTTAGAATTAATAATGATACCATGAAAATAAAAGTATTCTTTATTGTTTTTCTAGGTCTTCTTCAGATTTCCTGGGCAGCAAACCTTTACCAGCAGGATTCATTGCAACTTCAGTTACATATGAACGGCGAATTCGATCTTGTTCCCACCGGCAGCAGCGCTAGGGTAAAAGAGGTAACAACAGACATCCTTCTGTATCCGGCAGAAGAATACCGGCAAAGTATTCTTTCACAGGAAACAACAGGAGAAGTTCGCGATAATAACATCACCTTTTTCTGGGATGACCAGAAGATTGAACAAAAAAAGTTCGGCTACTCCTCACTGATTGAAACATACAATCTGCGGAAACAAGTACGCACAAAAATTCCTTACCCTTTTTCTACCAAAGACGTTGAAGGCTATGAACAATACCTCGAGCCAACAAAAACGATCGATTCCCTGAACCAGGCTATTATCAGACAAGCCACGGAACTTGCAGAAGGAGAGGACGATGCCTTCAAAGTCGTTTTCAATCTGGCAAGTTGGGTGGAAAGCAATGTCCGATACGACTTAAATACACTTACCGAAACCGCATCGCAGAAAGCAAGCTGGGTCCTCCAAAACAAGCAAGGCGTCTGCGATGAAATGACATCATTATTTGTGGCCATGGCCCGTTCTGTAGGCATCCCCGCTCGATTCGTGAAAGGAATTAGTTATACCACCTCAGAACTGTTTGACGAAAACTGGCTTCCCCACGGCTGGGCAGAAGTGTATTTTCCAGATATCGGCTGGGCAAGTTTTGACATTACCTTTGGCGAGTACGGGTACATTGATGTTACCCATATTAAACTTCGCGATAGTTTTGATCCGGCAG
This sequence comes from Candidatus Woesearchaeota archaeon, assembly GCA_018303265.1. Classification (GTDB taxonomy): domain Archaea; phylum Nanobdellota; class Nanobdellia; order Woesearchaeales; family GW2011-AR9; genus JAGVYN01. The sequence goes on along the minus strand of JAGVYN010000008.1, from coordinate 6,211 downwards.
AGCCGGACACGAAATACCAGTGGTCAGCGAATGACGTGGATTTAATTGCAGAACCATTACAGTTAGCAGTCTCCGTAAAAAAAGAAGGCAATCCTATCATTGAAGAGATCCTGCTGGAGCAGGAAATTGTTGGCGAGGAAGTAGGCTTCGGCAGTTACAATCTTATCAAAGGGATCGTCAAAAATAAAGCTGATTATTATCAAGCTACAACGCTGCAGCTGGCCGTTCCTCCAGAGATTGAAATTTTGGAACGAAACAAGCGAACGCTTCTTCTGCAGCCGAAAGAGACCAGAGAAACCTTCTGGATCATCAAAGCCAGCCCTGATCTTGACCCTTCCTATAAGTACACGTTTCCAACAGCGATTTATTCTGAAAAGAATGCGTCTTCCACAGCCAGTTTTACGGTGGTGGAAGATGGCCCGGAGTACACTGAATCGGATGTTCAAAAACTGACCGTGCAGGATGAGGAGAAAAGTTATTCCAGACGTGTCACGTTTGACTGTGATGCTCCGCAACAATTAAAATTAGGCGAAACAAGGATTATTCAGTGCGCAATTAAAAACAGCGGGAATACCAATCTACAGGACATTAGGTTCTGCCTGGAAGAGGAATGCAAGATGCTCGATCTCCCCATCAATCAGCAGGAAACAATGGAAAAAACAGTAACCGCGGAAAAAATAGGATGGAACACGCTGATCGTGAGCGCCGAGAACAACCTCATTGAAAAAAAGATAGCCCTCGAGTATGTCGTCCTCGATGCGCCGACAATTGCCGTCCGCACAGAACAACCTGACATAGTCCAATATCGAGAACCATTCCAGATTACCATCTCTCTCGCAAAAACATCTTTCAGCACCCCTTCCGATGTTACGGTTATTTTGGAAGGAGCAGGTTTTGCACATGAATGGAAAATGGAAGAGCTTACGCAGGAGACAACATTTGTTCTTGATCTCGCAGACCTTCCTCTTGGAAGAAATAATAAGTTTACCGTTACGACAACGTGGCAGGATCAGGAAGGGACAGTGTATTCTGACGAGAAAGAGATTCAAATACAAGGAGAAGCAGTAACCGCGTGGGATAAAATAAAAATGTTCATGAATACTCTTCTAGGTATTTTTTATTAAAAATAAGAATCCTAATAAACACAAATAAATAGAACACAAATAAATAAAAATAAAAAAAAGAAGACGTTTTTATCTTTTTTTCTTAGCAGCTTTTTTCTTCGTTACTTTTTTCTTTGTTGTCTTCTTCTTAGTAACTTTCTTTTTTGTTGCTTTTTTAGCCATCATAACACCTCTTATGTTTTTATAACGGAAGAAAAGATGTTTACCTTTTTAAAAGTTTCCTTTTTGCACAGAAAATTTTCAAAAAAAAAGGCACGATGCAAGTTTATGCACGCCGCCATAAAATTTGTCGACGAAAATGTGACGGAAAAGAAAAAGAGAGCTATAACACTCCGAAAAGATTGTTGTTACGTGTGCCATTTGTTGTTTCAGAATGAAACAAAAGAGCAGAGCGTTCGCCAAGCGGCATACCTTTTTTTTCTATCTGTTCATGTCATTGCCAAGAGAGAAGCTATTTTATAAAGTTTTAAAAAGAGGATTGTATTTTATCCCTAAAATGGATAAGGACCAGCCCCAGAAAAAAATGGTTTATTCTGAAACTGTTAACTTGCAAGGACTGGAAGCAGAAAACGAAGCCTTAACTTCCTCTCTTGAAAAACTGGAGCAGGAAAATAAAGTTATTTCTACCACGCTCAACAGATTAGAGGAAGAAAGCGCCGTGCTTCGGGAATTATTTCATAATGTAAACACGGAATTGACCAATCTCAAAAAACCGGCGCTTCTCGTCGCCGAAATCATGACCATCATAGAAAACAATAAAGCCGTGATTAAACTGCCCAACGGAAATAAGTTTTATTGCTACATTTCCAAAGACGTGCAGGGCCTGCAATGCGGCGAATCGGTGCTTGTCGATCAAAAATCCCTGAACATCATGGAAAAAATCGAGTTCAATTCCAATCTTGAAATAGAGAAATTCGTCATCATCAACAAACCAAAGGAGAGCTGGAAAGAAATTGGCGGGCTTAAAGAAGAAGTCCAGGAAGTAAAAGAAGTAATTGAACTTCCTCTTAAAAAACCAAAACTCTTTGAGAAAGTGGGCATTCAGCCGCCCAAAGGAATCTTATTATACGGGCCGCCTGGAACAGGAAAAACACTTCTGGCAAAAGCAGTAGCCCACAGCACGGATGCCACATTTATTGAAGTTGTAGGATCAGAATTAGTGCAGAAATTTATCGGCGAGGGGGCAAAATTGGTAAAAGAAATTTTTGAATTAGCACGAAAAAAAGCGCCTTCCATCGTCTTCATCGATGAAATTGATGCTCTTGCCGCAACAAGAATGGATACAGGCACATCCGGCGAGCGGGAAGTGAACAGGACTTTTATGCAACTGCTTGCGGAAATGGACGGCTTCAAACATCTTGACAACGTCAAGATTATTGGCGCGACAAACAGGATTGACATCCTCGATCCGGCGATTATCCGGCCGGGCCGATTAGACCGGCTTATAGAAGTAGGCCTGCCGGATGAAGAAGGACGGCTTGAAATTCTCAAAGTTCATTCCAAAAACATGAATCTCCAGAAGGTGAAGTTGCCGGAAGTTTCTGCGCAGATGGAAGGATTCAGCGGTGCAGAGATTAGAGCCGTTTGCACCGAAGCCGGGTTTTTCGCCATCCGCGAAGACAGGGAGTATGTTACGCCGGAAGATTTCTTGGGTGCGATAGAAAAAATACGTTTTGAAGATGATGACGAATTAGAACCAGGATTTTTTGGATAAGATTGGTTATATTAAATTGTTTCAGCTCTTTTATACTAACTTCTACTCTTTTGATAATTTCTATTTTTTCTCCATTCATTTCATCTCACAATTACAATCATCAACCCATTTACAAAAACCACATTCTTCAGAGGGGGCGGGAATTGCTGCTTCTAAAACCTGAAGTGCTTTCTTAAAAATATTCTCTGCGTTCTTGATATTGACTTTAACCTTAACAATGTCTGTATTAAAACAAACATGGCCATTCTCTTCTACTTTATGAGGATGGTAAAAAACTAAATAAGTATAATCTTCAGTTTCATAACTGTTTTTTCTAAGTAAGAAATTGTAAATATCCATCTGATCCTGATAATGTTCGTGCGTATCTTCTTTCAGAGGATAACCTCTTGTCTTATAATCTAAAACAACTAATTTCTTACCTTTTACGAGAATATTATCAATCGCTCCTCGGAAAAGATTGCCTTTTTTATCAGTCCATTGGATGCCTTTAAAGTTGCTTCGCCAGACCTTCAGCAGTTCTTCGTTATCAAAGAGCTTGACTTCCCCATTTAACTTTTGCAGTTCTGGTGGCAATTCTCCTTTCTTCATAAATAGGTCAAAATGCTCTTTGAGGACTTTATCCATACCTGATGGCAGACTGGGAAAAATAATATCTGGTCGCTTTATCCCTTAAATTGAGCCAGAAGCATCTAGGGCAATCTTTCAAAAGACTTAATGATGATGGGCTGAATTTATGTGTCATTTATCCCAACCTCTTTTGCATCTTTCTTTTAGAAGCTTCTGCAAGCTTTTCTTCTTGAGATTTTACTCTCTTTTGCAACTTTTTAATGTCTTCTTCGGGAGGAAGGTGTTCTGGTATAATCTTATTTTTTGCTAAAACTCTCCTCATTTCTTTGTTATTCTTAACGTGCTCTTTGGTTATTTTTATTTCTCCTTGTACATCATTCTGTTGTACATTAAAATTAGTGATTTCAGTGGCAAAATTTTTGGCAGCGATGGTTACGGTCGGTAAGAAATCAGCCAGGGGCCTATTTTGGGGGATGTCAAGCTTTAGTTTCATCTGTTTGGTATCGTTTCCTCCAAACAAGGCTTCATCACCTTTGCTTCTGATCCGAGCAAAGCCGGCATCATCAACACCTCGTTCATAGATGAGCTTGGAGAGTTCTGTTTCTGCGGCAATGAGCTTATTTCTTGCTTCAAATCTTTCCTGCAAAGCAATTCTTTCTTCTATGAGTTCCTGCTTCCTGGTTTGTATCGCAAAATAGCTCTGCGCAAAGGCAATCTGCTCTTTGCGGGGGTCACCATTCTGGGCGATGAGATAACAAGCATATCGGGTAAGAATGAAATCATCTACTTCTCGCTCTGCACCTGAGCCTAATGAAACCATTTTGGCGGCTCCGACAAAATGGTCTGGGATAGCATAACCTGACTTTGTACAGGCTTCTTTTGCTTTTTCTATCACGCCTAAAAACTTACGCCATTCGGTATATCCCAAGAGGGTCTGCAATTCCCGGGCATACCAGAATTCAACTCCGTCTACTATATGGGCACACCCTTCAAATGATTTTTGTAAAGTGCTGATAAGTTCTTTTTTCATTATTTTCACCATCATGGGGCCTTGTGTGCGCTGGGAAGTTACTACCGCTAATCATTTCCTTGCGGATCATCTGGTGTTCACTACCGTCATTGCGCATTCCACGCCAAGGAGGTAAAAAGTTAAATACTTTAAAAGATTTCTTGAAGAGATGTTCCGCAAATACGGCATCTTAGGCATTATCCTGATACTTCTCGTCCAGCTTAATTTCTTTTTTAATATCGAACCATTCGCCCGCTGGTACTTCCCTCTGATCTGGTTTGGCTATATTTTCCTGATTGATGCCATTACCTATAAACTCAAAAACCATTCCCTGCTGATGAATAAACCAAAACAACTTCTGCTCATGCTTATTTTGTCCTCCCTCGTATGGTGGATGTTTGAATATGTTAATTATGTTCTGAGAAATTGGCAGTATGTTAACATAGATGTATTTACTTCAAAAACAGAAGTGCTGCTATTTAGTTGGCTGAGTTTCGCAACTGTTATCCCTGCGGTCTTTGAAACCGTCGACCTCTTAAGAACGATTCATCTTTTTGATAACGTAACGTTGAAAAGAAAACATAACATCACAAAACGGTTCTTATACTCCATGATCGGAATAGGAATCGTTGCGTCAATGTTCATCATGCTTTTCCCTAAACAATTATTTCCTTTCATTTGGGTGTCATT
>JAGVYN010000008.1:0-1029 GCA_018303265.1 Candidatus Woesearchaeota archaeon | reverse complement strand
GGCATCGGCTGCGGAGTGCTGTGGGAATTCTGGAATTTCTGGGCCTTGCCCAAATGGGTGTATGTATTGCCGGCATGGACCGGGCCAAAACTGTTTGAAATGCCGCTGTGGGGATACCTCGGATACGGCCCATTCGCCTGGGAATTATATGCGATGTATTATTTCGTGCGTAATTTGTTTTCCAAGAAAAAAAAGGAATTTTTTACCTGACAGAAAGTAAACAATGCCTTTTAGCCTTTACATTACTTTCAGATCAAAACAATAGCGATGCACGCCCGGTGAAAACTGGCCGCAGGGTACCGTTCGCAGGATCTGCACGGGATGTTTAGAGAGGGTACTAATCTTTTTTATCTTCTTTTTATGCGGTTGAACCTCATTTTCGTGCAAAAAGGCGTACAGATGAACAATTGCCCCTTTCTTCGCTTTTTGCAGCGCCAGATGCAAGAAATCCTCGCCCGTCTTGGGGAGAGGCATGACGATGCGATCAAACTTTTTCCGCAACTGGGGAAGGAGCGTCATCACATCTCCTTCATGGACAACAATCTTATCTTCAAGATGATTGAATTGTATATTTTCCAGCGCATACTGGTGAGCCAGGACATTAATCTCAATCCCACAAACTTTTTTCACGGGAGAATTTCTGGCGATAACTAAAAGATAAGGCCCAGCGCCGGAAAACATCACCAAAACTTCTTCATTTTTTTTAATTTGCTTGGCTATCCTCAGGCGTTCATTCGCCAGCCTTGGAGAAAAATACATCTTTTCCAGATGGATTTTCATCTGCACCCCATTCTCCCGATGGACTGTTTCTTTCTTTTTCTTCCCCGCCAGGATGCGAACTTTTCTGGTACGAAAAACACCGGAATGCATATCTGTTTTTTTAACGACCGTCGCCACAGTTTTGTGATATGCAAGATAGGCTTCAGCAATTATTTTCTCTTTATGCTGCAATTCATCAGGGATCTCCAGAATCAGGATATCACCGACAATTTCCTGTGTTTTGGGAATAAGAGCCATTTCTTTTGCAGT
>JAGVYN010000007.1 GCA_018303265.1 Candidatus Woesearchaeota archaeon | reverse complement strand
CAGTAATCGGAAGGTTTAAATATATTATTTCTTTGTTAGTGAAAATGCCAAAAAAGAGGAAATTAATTGCAATAGTTGTATGTCTTCTCTCTATTTTCTTGATTCCAGTTCTTGCGCAAGAAGAAACAGCTGCTCAAGAAGAAAGTGATGAAAGAACAAATATTGAAAATATAGATGTAACTGGTGATGATCTATTTGCAGACATTGGCGATGTTGAGTTGCAACAGGGTTCAGGTTTAATTACGCCGGATGATTTTTTTTATTTCTTGGAAAATTTTATTGAGACGGTTCTTGTCGGTGATAACCCGGAAACAGCTCTGAACTATAAAGAAGAAAAGATCGCTGAATTTAAACGGATGATTGAAGAAGGGAAAGCCGATGCCGCAAAAAAGGCGTTAGCAAAAGCGGAAGTGTATGCGGACATTGTAGAGAGGGAAGTTTCTCCAGATCTTGAGCAAAGGGCACGTGAAAGCAGTAAAGCCGTTAAGGAAACTCTTCAAGAAGTAACAGAAGGGCTGGAAGGAGAAGAATGGGAAGATATCCGAAAAGCGGTTGAAGAGCATGAAGAGAAAGAAGATGACATTGCCAAAGCTGCCAAGATTTCTGCAAAGATAAAAGAATTGTGTGAAGAGTTGTCAACAGTAGACCCCTTGGAATACGCCAAAGTATGTAAAACAGAAGAAGATGATCCAGAGTGGCATCGAAAATTGGATAAAGAATTAACAGAAGAACAAAAGAAAGAAGCAGAACAATTTTTCCGAACGATGTCGAAATGTCTTGAAAATCCACGTGAATGTCCCTGTGAAGAGTTCACTATTACCAAGTTCGCAGAAGTATGTTCTGAAATTGCACCATTAGCTGCCGCTTGTGAGTTTGACGGAGATGAGGAAGCATGTAATAAAATGGATTCATTTCCTGATCCAATAGACTTGTTGCCGCCCCATTTACAGGAAGCGATGTGGGCCGTTGAAGAAAAATATCGTGAGTCCGAGTTTGAACATCATATCCCACAAGAATGTAAAGAAGCTGGGGCGACAACGCAAGATGCCTGCATGAAAATCATGTTTAAAACTCATGCTCCGCCTGAATGTCAGGAAGCTCTGGAACGAGGCGAGATTGATCCAGAGAATGAACGTGAAGCTCGTGAAGCTTGTGAAAAAATTATGTTCTTGGAATATGCACCTGAAGAATGTATCGAAGCAGGGCTTACCGATCACCGTGAGTGTGAAAAATTAATGTTTAAACTTAATGCTCCTGAAGAATGTTTGGAAGCAGGCATTGATCCCACTGACCGGCGAGCGTGGGATAAATGTAATGTTATAACTTTTAAATCAAACGCTCCACAAGAATGTCTTGATGCGGGCTTGACTGGCGAAGGTCGTAACGATGGGAAAAAGTGTGAAGTTATTCGTTTCAAACTTGACGCTGCGCAGGAATGTCTTGATGCCGGGCTAACTGGTGAAGGTTCGAGCGATTGGCAGAAGTGTAATGCTATTCAATTCAAAGCAGGAGAAAAATGTGGCCTTATTCAATTTAAATTAAATGCCCCTCAAGAATGCCTTGACGCGGGCTTGACAGGGAAACGAAACAGTGACTGGAGAGACTGTGAGAAAATACGATTTAAACAGGATGCTCCTCAGGAATGTATCGATGCAGGATTAACAGGCACGCATCCAGAGGATTGGCGCAAGTGTGACAAATTAAGACGGGAAAAAGAATACGAAGAAAGGGAAGAGGGATATGGAAACGGGGATGCTATACCGTATCCGAAACCAGACGGAGCTTATGACAAACCGGAAGATTATATTGATGTGAATTGCCGTGATGGAGAAGTAAAGATCTGTGATAATGGATATTGCAAGTGTATCCCGCAGGAATATAATAATGAAGATCGCAATCAGGAAGAAGGAGAGCAGAAAGAAGGGAGTGATTCTTCTGGCGGAGGAGGAGGAACAGACGGACAGCAGGGTGGTGGAAGTGATGGTTCCAGCAGTGACACCCCGACGGATGAGGATAGTGGTTCTGACAGTTCAGGTAATGAGGATAGCAGTGGCAGTTCCGGAAGTGATAATTCTGGCGAGGAAAGGGGTGGAGATGATTCCAGTTCAGAAAATGTCATAAATCCTTCGTAATTTAATCTGAAAATAAGTATTCAAGAAAAGAGTATCCCTTTAAAAAAATAAACCTATTTAAAGAAGTTTTATTCCTTTCATCTCTTTATACTTGAGATGCATTTTTTTCCCTGTTTTTTCATGCTGCAACATCATCTCTTTTCCGAGAAATTTTACCGTGTATTTTTCTCCTTTGTATTCAATGTTATCTCCTTTCTTGAAATGAATACCGCGAAATAAGACCGTCGTCCGATAAATATCCTGACCATCTTTTTGTCCATATAAACTGGCAGTAAATTTGAGTTCTCCACCAAATTTTTCCTGCAATTGCCTTCCCAGCGATCTGGTAAGCGCAGTATCAGTAAGGTAGTAATCAACACCATTTTTCAATTTTACAGTTTTTGCAATTCGCAAGCCAATTCGTTTGATTTCTTCTTTAGCAAACTCAGTAATCTCCGGTGACACGTCACGAAGTTGAAGAATAGCTTCATAATATCCAGGATGCTTGCCAGTTAAGTCGCGAACCATTATTTTCTTACCCTTTCTTTTCCTCCTGTTTTATAGGGACTATATTTCCCTTTTTCTCGCTGGCTTGTTGTTTGTTCTGGGAAGACTTCATCCCCGGTTAATTCATCAAACCCACAAGCTTTGCATTGAATGTATTCAATTCCATCATCCTCAATAGGAGTAACATGTGTGGACTTACATTCCGGACAGGTTGGTTTTGTCATAGAGATGGATAATTGATTTTAGTATTTTAAATTTTTGGCACAACATCAACAAGAGGTACTTCTTTTGCGACTGTGGATAATCGGGGTATCATAATCTCATTCTTCAGAATTTTTCCAATTTCCTCGTTAATTCTGGTTTTGAAATCAGTAATTGTTTCGCCTTCTTTCTTTGTCGTGTTAAGGGCAACGAGCAGGGACTTGATGATCTGTAATTCTGTTTCTTTCTCAAAAAGCGTGTTCTGCTGCAGGTGTTCCTTGATGACCAATTCTTCCACGTTTTCAGGATCAGCTTGCCGGATCTTTATTTCCTCAAATTCTTCCGATTGCAATCCTGCCGTATTTTTCATAATAAAATACGTACCTTGATGATATAACTTTTGGAAGATCTCTTTAAAATTAATATCTGTCGTTCTTCCTTTGTTCAATATTCCGATGAGGCGGATGGTAATGAGAGTATCTTTAATATCCATCTTTTCAAAATGATCGCAAATCTCGAACAAGACTACTTCAGGGGATTTATGGCTGCAATTGAGAATTAATGACTGGTGTTTAATTATTTCCAGGGGTATCCACTGCACATCGTGCTTGTTTTCGTTCACGGAGATAATATAATACCCCCCGTGGCCATATTTTTCAACTTCTGCAAAATTATTTGGAAATAAAGCCCCGGGATACGTTAATGTACCATATTCTGGAATCTCCACTTTTGCCGGATGATGAATATGGCCGCCGGCGTAATAATTGAACCTTTTGGGAAGAAAAGAGACCGGCTGCGACTCGACATTTTCGAGATGTTTTGGCTTAAGTTCAGCAAGAGTGGTATGGAACATAAAAATTTTGTATCCTTGTTCCTGATCTAAATTGTCTAAAGAAAGGTTTTGGTAATAGGTTCGGTCAAGTTGTCCTTTTCTGCCAATGATTCCTGTGATTTTTGCTTGCGTTTTTGGATCTGTCGTAAAAGTAAGATGGAGTTGTTTTGTTTCTTCGTTAATGTTTCCTTTACAAACATTCTTACATAATCCTGCATTTTCCAGAACATCGATCATTGTTTTCCCGCTGGGAGAAAAATCATGTGAACCAGCGATTATGTAAAGCGGAATATTGCTATCTTGTATTTCTTTCAGTTTTTTCGTGACCAGTTTAAGCGTGTCAAGTGCTGGCAAAGACGTGTTAAAGATATCGCCAGAAAACAGAATAAAATCAACTTTCTTTTGTCTACATTCATCCATAGCTGTACAAAATGCTTTCATGGAAAGATCACGCATCTTCTGATCCCGCCACGAGCCAAGATGGAGATCCGCTAAATGAGCAAATGTAAAATTCATGTATGTTAAACCTCGGAAGGGTAATTTGCTAATTTCTTTATTAATATATTTCTTTAAAAGCATAGTAGAAAATATAGGGTGTAGATTCTCAAATAGATATTTTAAAAAACAGTATTCTTTTTTAAGAAAGCGTCCCTACCTCTTTTTTTAATGAACAAACCTTTTGATTTAGCATCTCTTTCTCTTGATGACGTGATCGTTGAAGCGTTCAAATACGGCTATGGTAGAGAAAGATCTGTTCTCTTAATTTATAGTGAAAACGAACCTTGCTTGATTCCCCGGCTCTTTGACCGGATTAATGATGAACTCAAACTCGGCCTGAAATATTCTGTGGTTATGGCCGGAAAAGAGAACGGAGAATGTTATTCTAATGAGCAGTATGTACTCGATTGCCGAGCTCTTGCTCCTGACAATCCAATTAATCCTCCCGAGGAGTACGTACGAAATATAATTGAGAGAGTAAGGAAACTAGGTGGCCAGACAAGATAATCCAAAGAAATTTAAAAAAAAAATCTAAAAAAAGAAAAAATTTTAGTAGGAAACCCCTACTTCTGCTTCGGCCTCTATGCTAGCATTCTCTTCTGCTTCTTCTTCACTTGTGGCCTTTTCTTTACCCTTGCCAACTCCAACGCCTACCCCGCCTTCTACTTTCACTTTTCCTTGGGCTATAGATACGGCAGCTTTGGCAGGAATCCCTAAACCGACGCCGACTTTCCCTTCAGCATCCATTCCCACTGTAATGTTAGTTTTTACTTTTCCTGCTTTTATTTCTACTTTCTTGTCTGCTTTCACTTCCACTTCTGCATCTTCACGGGTTTCCAACTGCACTACGGGAGCAAGGATATATTCCCCTTGACCGGTAATATGCAATGATTCATCCGCAATGAAGTCAAAGGTGACCGTGGAGGTAGAGTTTGCTTTCACTTCCAAATCGCCTACAATCTTTAATTCTCCGGACGGAAGTTTTGCTTCATGTTCTCCTTCTGCATCAACTACAACTACTTTAGAAATATTCAAGCGCAATTGTTGATATGTTCCTTCTTTCAAGGTTACATCTGCCAGTAATTCTTGGCTTCCTTCTGCTTTTAATTTCAGGAGGTCAACAGTCTGTGATTCGCTGGAAACAGCAACCCAGCCTTCTGCTGCGCTGTGCACACTGACGGAATCAATCGTTACCACAACGCTGGTTACAGCACTCATATTCGCGGCTGCATCAGTAATGGTAAAAACAACTCTTCCATCTTCAGTTACACTCTCTGGTTCTCCCACTGACGGCTTTTCTTCCGTTGGCTGCGGAGGAGCGCAACTTACCAATAGAAAGAGTATTACTGTAACAGAAACAATTATTCCTAATTTATACTTTAATCTCATTTCATCATCGCCTCTTTTTTATTTTATTTATTTTAATACATAAGACAGAAAGTTTTTTACATTTATTAATCTTTGCCTCTTATGACACTATCAGTTTTGTGAGTGATATTGCAAAAATCACCACCGCCAAGGCCAATAGGCGAACGAAGAACTGCCATTCGTAAGACCTGTTGGTAGTTCAGTTCCTTCGATAAGTACACTTCTGGAACTGACTGAGTGAGCGGCCAAGGTGGTGATTTTTGAGCACGAGCAAGCCGTTCGGCTCGCCTTTTTCTCGCAGTATAATGAAGGCATTAAATAATCGTAATAAATGTGCCTTCGGAATATCCTGAAAGCACGATGTAAAAATACGAAAATGTAGTGCTTTCAGTATAAAATACTTGGAGAGAAAAAGTAACTTAATTTTTGTCTTACGAGTAGATTAGCTCGCCTCACTTTTTGGCTTTGCTCGTGCTCAACGCAATATCACCCCTTTTTGAGATAGTGCCCCTCTTACTACTTACTCCATCACTTCCCCTGTAATACTTCGCAACATATGATCTGTAACACGCACTGATATTTTCTTTTTCAAAGGCAGTCGTCCTTTCACACCAATTACTAATGGATAGGTTCCCATCTGTCGGCAAAACGTTGTTTTTCCATCATACATCTCCGTCCAAACATCGTTCAGGATTGTTCCTTTCGGCACTAACCGCTGGAGCATGGGAAAATCAATCTTCTGCCGGATATCATTCCGCCATTTCCAGTAATATTGTTTGTTCTTGCGAAGAAATTTATTCCCACCATGTTTTTCAAGAAAAGTATCAGGAAGAACAGCTACCTGGCGAATATTGATCCTCCTCAGCAACAATCCTTCATCCAGAACCTGCTGCAGTGCTTCCATGTTTTTCTTGTGCGTTTCTTTTGTTTCGTGTAGCAAGCCAAAGATAATATTTATCCCCGGAAGAAACTTGGGCAATCCATCTTCTCCCCGCTCTGCTCCATATTTATTGATGATACGAATTGCTTTCATGGCAATAATGGGATGAGTGTTCAAAAGATTTGCTTTCACCACATCTGGATCAAACGACTCCACACCAAAGGCCGCGATGTTTCCCGGCGTACAGTACTCAACAATAGCTTTGGTAATTTCTTCCCCGCCTTTTGCAACAACGGAATTAGGATTGACGTTATCGATCTGCAGCATTTCAAGATCATGACATAACTCTCGAATTTCTTTCAGCATTTCCATTGGCCGGTCAGAAGCATAAAAATCAGCTTGTTTTCCCAAGCGGAAATAGCGAGCGCCAGCATCATAAAATGCTTTCACTTCTTTTACTACATCTTCTTTTTTTCGATTGATGAATTTACTTTTAATAGGCTCCGTACAGAAACTGCATTTTCCCACATTGCAGCCTCTTCCCGTTTCAATCTCTATGACGCGCTTGTCAGGGATTTGCTTGATGATATCAGCATCGATAATGATATTTTCGAAATCAATACAATAGTCTTTTACTTCATCAAAAATACCCACATCCTCTTTTTCAAAGAACTTTCCTCCTTCCAACTGCGTGCCGAAGACAGCAGGGCCGGTGAGAATTTTTTTCATGGGTAAATCTTGAAGGAGCGGGATTACTTCTCGTAATGTTCCCGGCAAGGCCGTAAGATATTTTCCCGGCACATGAACGCCAAGGATGACAATAAGCACATCTGTTTTAGGCAATATTTCAGAAGCTTTGTTTTTTGTCAGATTGTAAATGAGGATATTTGTTTTTTCTTTCTCCGTTGGTTCTTTTCTGACATTATTGTATTTTTTCCATAATCTCAGATCATCTATCGTCAGATATGTTACCGTATGCCTTTCTTTTTTGAATTTACCAAACAAATAGCGAGGATAGGTTCCTAAATAAGGCGGAACTCCCAGTCCCGAAGCTTCGTCCGTGTAACAGTCTAAGATGGTGTATCGCATGACTTATATACTGCAGTAGCTAATTTATAAAAGTATGCCAAAGAAAAGTTATTCTCCAAACATTCTTAAATAGCCGTCTTTAAGAATGCAGATGGCACAACCTTTATGCCCTTATTTTGGCAACTGCGGGGGATGCAGCACGCAGCACCTAGATTATTCCCTGCAATTGGAAAACAAAAAGAAACAGATTGAGCAGCTGCTCTCTTTTTCTGTCACTGTTTTTCCCAGCGAGCCTTATTTCTATCGCAATAAAATGGAGTTTATTTTTCATCTTCGGGGTTTAGGATTGCGGAGAAAAGGGAATTCAGACACCATTGTCAATGTTGAACACTGCGTGATCGCCGAAAAGGAGATTAATACTCTGCTTCGGGAAGTGCAGGATTTTTTCCCAAGCCCTGATGCGTATGATTCTAAAAAGAAGATCGGAACACTGAAATATGCCGTAATCAAGACAACAGGGAAAGAAAGCGGAATTTCTTTCGCCTTGAATGAAGATTCTTTAAAAAGAGAATCGGTAGAGGGACAGATTAAAGAATTTGCCACAAAAACATCGGCAACATCAGTACTCATTACCTATGTTCCGGCAGAAGGTGACGAAAGTGCAGGAGAGAATTTTATTATTCTTAAGGGAAAAGAAAAGTTAACAACCACACTCGCAGGCAAAACATTCTCCTATAATATTCAGGGATTTTTCCAGAACAATCATCGGGTTGCTGAAAAAATGCATCACTACGTGCGCGGTATAGTAGAAAAGTTTTCAGGGCGAAGACAATTATTAGATCTGTATGCCGGCGTGGGCACATTTGGCATCATCAATGCTGATTTGTTTGAGAATGTAATTCTGATCGAGCAATTCCCGCCGGCGCTTCAAGATGCACGGGAGAATGCTAAACTCAATGAAGTAAAAAATATTGTTTATTATGGCAAAGATGCGAGAGAATTGCAAAAACTTCGCTTGCAGAACCCTTTGCATGTCATTACTGATCCGCCCCGCAGCGGCATGGATGAGAAAACTATTCAGCTGTTGAAGAAATTAGAGCCTGAAGTAATAATTTATATCTCCTGCAACCCGCAGCAACTGGCAAAAGACCTGAAAAAGTTCAAGTACACTCTCAAAAGTGCGGCCTTGTTCGACATGTTTCCGCAGACGAATCATACAGAGGTAGTGGTGGAGTTGGTCAGGAAATAACCCCGCAGGCGTGCAGGGAGTTAATCAATCGCACGACATTGGGATGCATTAACTGATGATCCTTTGCACGATGTCGTTCAACGTAAGGGAGTAATTGATTTTTATCTGTGATGCGATACGATGAACTGTTATAATCCCACAACCGCCATAAATAATGCCGTAATTCTTTATCATCCACATCCAAAAATCTATTTTTTTCTTTATAGTTAATGATAAGATCTTGAATCTTCCTTTCAAGATCAGTGTAAGATGCAATAAAGAGGTCATTATTATTCTCTTCACTTTTCGGTAAATTAAAACCTCTCAAGAATTGAAGATAGGCTCCGTCAACAATTATCTCTTCGCCTACATTGACGATACAAAAAGAATGATCGGCTGTCGGATACTCTTCTCCTAATTGAGTACCATATGCGAGTTTAACGGGGAATCCTTCCGCTGCAAAGAGGTGCTGTACTGTTCTCGCTACGGCACCGCAGATTAAAGGCGCCCGTAAAGCGTGTTCTTCAGCGCCATAATAACAAGAGTCCCCTCCCAGGAAATGATGAATTACTTTCCGCAATGTGGGATGATATTTCTGGCAGGCTTCTATGAGATCATCGTATGTTCGTTCCATGAACGCTGCCGCCAATGGAATGTTCTTAAAACTTTTCATACTTTTTTCTTAGAAATACAATAAAGACTACCAGTAATGAAGTCTAGCAGCAACATAGAGTTCATATTCCGCATTTGAGCGGTTTAGAGGTCTTTCTTCCGGTTCATGTTGTGATTGAACTGTTTGTTCTAGAGATGATGATTCTGTCTCTGTTTTCTTATCTAACGTGGTAAGGAAATAGAGCATATCTTTATCCATGATGAATTTTAGAACGATTCTATTTATTAATATTTCGTTAGATAAGCCGTAATCTTTAAAAAAAGACCTATGTTTGCACCACTAACGGCCCCGTAGCATAGCCTGGTTGTGCGCACGATCCGCAAGGATGCGAAACTGATACATTAGGTTATGTAGACATCGTGAGGTCGCCGGTTCAAATCCGGCCGGGGCCATTTCTTAATACCCCACACCACATTTGGCAGTAGTTTCAAATGTGACCCCTGCATACGTTTGCGTCTCTTGAACACCTTTTTCAACGTAGCCAATTTTGATTTTGCCTGTCGTATTCAAGGAAATTGCCTGCACCTGAAACCCAATCTGGATACCGCAACGCACATATTTACTAAAGGCAAGAGAAGGGACAAGATAAAATTTGGACACAAACCCTTGGCCTTCCACATCTAATTCCGCCGTTAACTTATCTGTATCCATTAATGCTAAGAGCATATCCCGAACATAGTAATCCTGCGGCCAGGCTTCAAATTCTAATCGGTTCTTCATAAAGAGTGCTCCGAGACTCACACCGACAGCAATTCCTGGTCTCCATGTTTCACCAAAAGAAATGTTGAAATCATAGTGGACGGAAGGAAAGACGGCATAATCAAAATGCGCTCTGGCTATATAATCAATTGAAAAACCATCTTCCAGAAAAGGAATCTGGACATTGTCAACTTCTCCATCCCGTGTCAGGGCTGCAAAACCAAGATCGGACGATGTTCCGTGAAAACGGAGCCCTATGCTATGACCAAGATACGTTGATGGCGTAACCCTCATCGTATGCAATGGAAAATCAACAGAGCCTCCTAAGGTTATCAGTTCTAGTTTTTTGATATCAAGTTCTTTCGCAAAATAAGGGCCAAGTTCTATGAACTCAATATCATCAACAATTCCTTGAATAATGGGATTGATATCAAGTTGGTGATATCCGAACTCAAGGTTCATCCATACAGAAGGTGTATGTTGTGGCTTTGCACGAAGTTTTGCTTCCAATGTTTCACGTTGAGGAGTAATCGTTACTGATGAAACACGCGGTTCTTCTTTTTTTATTTCTATTCTTTCTTCAACTATATTTTGTATGTTATCTCCGTTGTTCTCTTTGAGATGATATTCATTGTTTAACTTGTACTCTTTCTTTTTCAGAACAGATTCAATCGAATGTGCTGGTTCTTCTGCTCTTATTTTTCCAGGAGAAGAAAATGCTACTGATGCGGCGATACCAGCAGTGCGGAGCATTTTGAAAAAAGAAACCATGTACTAATTTAGGAAAGCATATGAAATATATAAATATAGTGGAGGACAAAAATAAATGATATTTGTCTTCGAATGAGTAATACCTATTTTACTTCTTATGAGCAATGAACAAAATTTATATAATCACACTTTTTCCTCGACAGAAAGCTCAAAAGATTCTTTATTTGGCTTACCTAAATGGGGCTTAGGAGCTTACTCAGGGACTTATATTCTCTTATACTTTTTATTATAATGATTTTTGACAACATATTTTCCTGTGTCTAAATCTTTAAATAGGAGTTGTCATTCTGAAATCATAAAAATTTCAAGTGCGACTTGAAACTTTCAAATATGAATTTATGTAATTCAAAAGGTGTGCCCATTTTGAGGGTATTTTAATATTCGCAGGTTTTCAGGGGGGTGTTATGTAATGAAAAAAGTCGTGGTAAGTATATTCATCGTGATGGTTTTTGTCTTTCTCGTAGGCTGTTTGAATTATAAAGCTTACGACCTTCCCAAAGATAACGTTTCTGATGAAGAAGCCAGCCTGGTAGATGAAATTGCGAGGGTAGAAACCGAGTTAGGTCTCGATCAGAATAGCACTGAATTGCAGCCAGAAGATGAGCTTGTTGTTGAAGAAGTAGTTCTTCCGGAATTAGATGATATTAACGAAACAGATTTAACAGATGTAATAAATAAAGACGAGATAACACATACCATTACTGTGAAGGAAAACGAACTCTTATCACTAAAAGTAAACGTGGAAGATCCAGATAATGATTCTGTCATGTATACTTTTACAAAACCTCTTAACAAGAGCGGAGAATGGAAGACCAATTATGGTGATGTTGGTGAATATACCATAACTTTAACCGCAACAGATGGAAAGTTATCAAGCAGCCAGAAGATCAAGCTTGTTGTAGATCGTGTTAATGTGCCGCCAGTTATTGCAGCATTGAAAGATCTCATAGTCAACGAAGGGGAAGTTGTCGTAGTTGAACCAAAAGTCATTGATCCAAACAATGATGCAGTTTCTCTGACGATATCGGAACCGTTAAAGAGCGGGAAATTTGCGACTGATCATACCAGTGCTGGGGAGTATAAGATAATAGTTATGGCTACTGATGGAGAACTTGAATCAAAAGAAACATTTTCACTCCGAGTTAATAATGTGAACATGCTTCCAAAGATTAGCGGCGTGCAGGATGTAACAGTTAAAGAAGGAGAAACAGTCACATTAAAACCGGTCGTGACAGACCTCGATGAGGATCAGATTAAACTTTCCATAACTGAGCCTGTCGGGAATAGCGGCGTCTGGAAAACGAGTTTCACCGATCATGGCGAATACATGATAACGATTACGGCGGATGACGGTAAAGACAAAGTCACAAAAAAAGTACGTGTTCAAGTACTCGATGTAAACATGCCGCCGCAAATTGTGGATGTATCCATCAAAACAAAGTAATCTTTTTTATTTTCTTTATTATCTCAATCCGGTGTGATTTATCTTAATCAAGGGGAAAACATAAATGGAAAGAAAGAACATCGTCATCATCCTGGTCCTTCTTGTTGTAATTAATATAGCCCTTGCGGCAACGAGGGTGTATTATGTTGAAGAGACTGATTTTATTAAAATAGATGTAGACGCGGTTGATCCAGATAATGATAACGTCGCATATACGTATTCTGTTCCATTGGATGAGAAAGGCGAATGGCAGACAGATTATGACGATGCCGGGGAATATGATGTTGACATTACTGCTTCCGATGGCCAGGGACAGACTGTTGAAAGAGTTAAAATTATTGTCACAAATAAGAACCAACCTCCAAAAGTAACTGAAAATAAAATAATTGTTAAGGAAACCCAGCAGGTTGATTTAAAACTCGCGGTGAAAGATCCAGATGATGATCCGCTAAGTTACGTGTTCAAAGCCCCATTTGACAAAAACGGCCGCTGGCAGACAACCTATGGAGATGAAAGAACGCATGTCGCTTCGTTTACGGCCAGCGATGGAGAATTTAATACCACTGCTCGAGTAGAGGTCGTGGTTGTAAAAACAAACCAGCCGCCGATTATTGCAACGGTTTTTTCTGAAGATTCAGAGGTGCATCTCAATGAAGGAGAGACGCTGACTTTTTTTGCCGCCGCGCAGGACAAGGACAATGAACCAGTGACGTATGTCTGGACATTGGATGGTGCAGAAATCACGCAAATGAAGGAAGGCAGTTACTCTTGGAGTTATGAAAGTGCCGGGAAGCATGAACTCAAATTAACGGTGGCTGATGGAAGGGCAGCAGCAACGAAAGAATGGGTTGTAATTGTGCAGAAAACGAATCGTAAACCCGTCCTATCGCATCCTCCCGTGACAGTGAAAGAAGGAGAAAGAGTTAAGCTCAATTTTTCTCAGGTAGATCTTGATGGCGATATTCTTACGTATCAATTTGAACTGCCTTTAGATAAAAACGGCGAATGGCAGACAACATATGATGATGCGGGCAGTTATGAATTAACAGTATCTGCCTTTGACGGAAACACAAGCAGTGGAACAGCTGTGGCGATAACGGTGATTAATGTTGACCTAGCGCCTCTTGTGCAGCTTCCGCCAAAATTAGAAGTAAAAGAAGGAAACAAACTTGTTTGGAAGATTAATGCATCTGATCCTGATGGCGATGAACTTGTACTCGCAGTGAAGGGAGCACCAACTGGTTCTCTTCTTTATCAAAAGAACAAAACTTTCATCTGGGAACCATCATATGATGCAATAAGACGCAAAGGGGATTTTTTTAGTGATATTTTAAGTGCTCTTCGTGTAGAAAAATTTATTTTGCAAAAAAAGAATATTCCTCTCACAGTTGAAGCATGTGGAAAAGGATTGTGTTCTTTCAATAAGACCAATCTCTTTGTATACAATGTAAACCGTAAACCGCTGCTTCAACCAATACCGGACATTAATGTTACAGAAACGGATATTATCTCTCTGCAGGGAAATGCCACCGATCCTGATGGCGATGTAGTACGATATTATTTTAGCTCGCCAGTTGGGCGAAGAAACGGCGTATGGAAGACGGGGTATGATGCAGCAAGTGAACATCTTATCTACGTCCTCGCGACGGACGGTGATCTAAGCCAAAGGGTGCCCGTAAAAGTAACCGTCGCGGAAAAGAACAGGCCGCCGTTGCTTCTCATCGCTAATGATGACTTTACGGTGAATGAAAACCAGCAATTCGCGCTCAAGATTCAAGCTCTGGATGCAGATAATGATACCATTAGCATCAGCCTAAACAATCTTCCTCTTGGAGCATCTTTTACCGATGGTGTATTGCGTTGGAAACCTTCTTATTCCAGCGTCCGCAATACAAGTAATACGAGCAGTTGGTTCAAGAGAATGATCGGCAGCAATGAGTTTCTGAATAAAAAACTAAACAGAGAAAAAACCGTGCAGTTCCTGGAATTTGCTGCTTCTGACAAGGAATACGATGTCATCCATCCGGTAAAAGTTACCATTAAAAATGTCAACCAGCTGCCGGAGATTGTTGATTACTTCCCGGCAGCGGAATATACAGCGAGACTTCATGAACCTGTTATGTTCCATGTTGCCGCAAAAGATAATGATGACGATGAATTACAGTTCAAATGGAAGTTCTCAGTTCATGAAGAAACGGTGCAAGGAACAGATACCATTGAACGCACATTTGTCACACCCGGCGTAAAGAGAGTCACGGTAATTGTTGATGACGGCCGTGCTGCAGTAGAAAAAGAATGGATGATAAATGTTCTCAATGAAGAATTTAGTCCTCTGGTTTCTGACCAGCCTGCGCATTTCTCAACAAAAATATATGTTGTTGAAAGATGAACGTTATTTCTAAAGCATAACTGCGTTACCTTAATAAAAAACACTGCGTTTTTTACACCTGATTTGCACATGATAGACGAAATACAGAAACTTGCTCTGGAAACGCTCCAAATGAACAAACAGGCGATTATCTTTGCGCCAAGCAGAGCCAGCGCTGAGAAAACGGCGGAAGATATCGCCAAACTGACCAATCTATGTTGTCCGGAATTGGAAAAAGAAGTATTGAAAGCGGCAACTATGCCAACGAAACAATGCCGGCGGTTAAGTCATTGCATCAAAAAAGGAATTACTTTCCATCATGCCGGCCTGCTGCAAAAACAAAAAGATCTGATTGAAGAAGAGTTTCGGAAAGGCAATGTCAAAATCATTTGCTGCACGCCGACTTTAGCAGCGGGATTAAGTTTGCCCGCTTTCCGCGTCATTATCAAATCGTTAAAACGCTTTTCTGGAAAATGGGGCATGGAATGGATACCTGTGCTGGAATATCTGCAAATGGCCGGAAGGGCAGGAAGGCCGGAATACGAATCTTATGGAGAAGCCATCTGCCTTGCCAAAAACGATGCAGAAAAAGAAGAAATTTATGAAAAGTATATATGCGGCGTACCTGAGGATATTTATTCTAAGCTCGCTGTGGAGCCAGTCTTACGAACGTATATCTTATCTTTGATTTCTTCCGGCATCATTAAAGATAAAACGAGCATGAAAGAATTCTTTGCAAAAACATTCTGGGCGCAGCAATTTCAAGATATGCCTCAGTTAGAAAAAATTATGGAGAAAATGCTTCAGCTGCTTGAAGAATGGAAGTTTATTATAGTGGGCGATGAAGATAGTGATAAAAATAATGACAAAAACAACGATTTTATATCTGCACAGAAACTTGCTGTCCAAGCAACGATAAGATTACGAGCAACGTCGCTAGGGAGGAGAATTTCTGAACTTTACATTGATCCTTTAACTGCAAAACACCTGCTTAACTGTCTTAACATTTTTACTGAGGGAAAAAATAGTTTTTCTCTTTTGCAGATGATAAGCCATACCTTGGAAATGCGTCCTTTATTACGAATAAAAAGCAAAGAACAAGATTTGATTCAGGAAGAATTGACCAAAAGGATAAGTCTGTTGCTAGAACCAGAACCAAGCGCGTATGATTTGGAATATGACGAGTTTATCAATTCCATTAAAACAGCGCTGTTCTTTGAATCTTGGATTAGTGAGAGGGATGAAGATTATTTGTTAGAAAATCATGACATTCGTCCTGGAGAAATTCGCGTGAAGATTGAGATTGCAGATTGGTTATTGTATGCGTGCGAAGAATTGGCAACAATCCAAGAGCAGCGTGATGTAGGAAAAGAAATACGAAAATTACGCATCCGCGTCAAAAATGGCGTCAAGGAAGAATTACTGCCCTTGTTGCGGTTGAAAGGTATCGGCCGTGTACGAGCAAGAAAGTTGTATACACAGGGTATAAAAGATCTAGGAGATGTGAAAAAG
>JAGVYN010000006.1 GCA_018303265.1 Candidatus Woesearchaeota archaeon | reverse complement strand
TGGATGATTTTTGTCCATTTTTCTGCGTCTTCCAGGATTTCTGGATCAGGTATGGATAGGATCCTTTGTTTAATCAGACCAATAATTTCTCCATCAGAAGCAGTTCTATTGGGAATCATAGGTGTGGGATGTTTTTTCATTTTAAATTGATTGTTGTCTGGAAAAAGGATGGTTTGAACAGTTCTTTTCCAGCAAAACATTTATATAGAAAATGAAGTATAATCATGATACAAGTTATGATTATAATAGAATTGCAGAATTTCTTGAATTTCCTTTTTCTTTTCAATACTCTAACGGAGGTATATGTATATGAATGAACAACAAAGTGCTCCCGTACGCGTGGGAGAAGAATATGAGGTCTCTATTGAGGCTGTTGGTGGAAAAGGAGATGGCATTGCCAAAGTGAAAGGATTTGTTTTGTTTGTCCCTGGTGTGAAGAAAGGTGACTATGTCAAAGTTAGGATCACCAAAGTTCTTCAGAACGTCGGTTTTGCTGAAGTTATACAAAAATTAGAAAGGTTACGGAAAGAATCCAAATTTGAAACAGTATCCAAAGAAGAACTTGAGAAAACAGAAGAAGAGCAACAGGATGAGTACGAGGATACGGAAGATTTTGGCGATGATCTTAACAAAGAGAGATGAAACGTCTTTTTGTTGCCGTTCCTGTTTCTGATGACATAACAGAAAAAATCAGGCCGGTTATTGAGAAACTGAAAGAAACAGGAGCTGATTTAAAATTTGTTTCTCATTTTCATTTTACTCTTAAATTCTTAGGTGATGTTAATGAGAAAAATATTCAGGAAATAGAAGAAAAATTAGCTGAGATTGCTAAGAAGACAAAAGCCTTTCCAATTTGTGTGAAAAGCACGGGAGTTTTTCCTTCTCTTGAAAAAATTAATGTGGTTTGGATCGGAGTACAAGATTCACAATTCTCAGAATTAATGAAAAAAATAACTACTAAATTGGATTATATCAGAAAAGACGTGCATGAAGAAGTTCCCCATCTTACCATAGCGCGAATGAAGTCAGGAAGGAACAAAGAACAATTGAAAGAGGCGCTTCAGCAAGTTGAACATCGCGAATTTGGTTCCATGATTGTGGAGAAAATCATCTTATATGAAAGTGAATTAACACCGGAAGGGCCGGTGTATACGATAGTGGGAGAATTTCCTTTACAATAAGGTTTAAATAATTCATTCTCCTATATAACCTCATAAAAGAGGTGTTTATATGTCCTATGTTGCGTGGTTTAAAGATTTGCATAAAGATTCTATTCCCGTCGCAGGAGGCAAGGGGGCGAATTTAGGTGAAATATTTAATGTAGGGCTTCCTGTTCCGCCCGGTTTCGCCGTCACCGCGCAGACCTATAAAGAATACCTTGAGCGAACGAACATTCAACCAAAAATAGCTGATCTTCTCAAAGATTTAGATGTTGAAGATACGGATTCCTTACAAAGAATGGCCACTAAGATTCAAGAGCTGATTATTTCTACACCCATTCCGGAAGATATCGCTGAAGAAATCAAAGATAATTACGAATTGCTGGGGGCTGATACGAAAGAAGCCCACGACTTGATTCAAGGAAAAGATGTCTTTGTTGCGGTAAGGAGCAGCGCCACGGCAGAGGATCTTCCATCATTGTCATTCGCGGGGCAGCAAGCCACGTATTTAAATGTTAAAGGAAAGGAGAATGTTGTTTCCGCAGTTCTTGCCTGCTGGGCATCGTTGTTTACGGCGAGAGCAATATATTACCGTGAAAAAAACAAGTTTCCCCATCTAAAAGTCCTCATTTCTGCCATCGTGCAGAAAATGGTCAATTCTTCCCATTCCGGCGTGATGTTTACGGTGAATCCTTCCACGAACAATCCAGATGAGATCGTCATTGAAGCCGTGTACGGATTAGGTGAAATGATCGTGAGCGGGGAAGTGAATCCTGATTTATACATTATAGACAAAAATACAAAGTCAATCAAAAAGATTGAAGTGAAGAAACAAGAACTGGGCTTGTTCCGCAACGAGCAGGGAAAAAACGAAAGGCAGAAAATTCCCAAAGACGAACAAACACGGCAGGTTATCGATGAAAAACAAATCAAAGAACTGGCGCGGTTGGGAAAAAAGCTGGAAGATCATTACGGCAAACCGCAGGATATTGAATGGGCAATAGAGAAAGGGCAGATTTTCATTGTGCAGACACGAGCAGTTACCACGTTCTCTCCGAAAGTATGTAAGGATGAACGTCCCTGCCTCCCTGAAGAACAAGGCCGGATTTTACTGAAAGGGGAGACGGCATCTGCGGGCGTATACACTGGATCAGTAAAATTAGTCCATAGCGCTTCTGAGTTGGGAAAAATTCAGAAAGGTGATATTCTGGTCACCCCGATGACTACTCCCGACATGGTTCCAGCAATGCAAAAAGCAGGTGCAATTGTGACTAACGAGGGTGGAATGACCTGTCATGCCGCTATCGTTAGTAGGGAGATGGGCATACCCTGTATTGTGGGCACGGAACATGCCACGGAAGTGTTGAAGGATGGTGAGATTGTGACCGTGCACGCTTCTCGTGGAATTGTCTATGAGGGTGAAATTGAAGTTGCCAAAGAAGAAAAGCTTGTTGCCCTAAAAGAGACCATCATGGCAGCGGGAGAGCTAATTACGGCAACAGAAGTAAAAGTGATCATGGATTTACCGGATTTCGCAGAGAGAGCCGCGGCCACGGAAGCTGATGGTGTGGGTTTAGTTCGGTTGGAAATTATGATTGCCAACGGCGGAATTCATCCCGCGGAATATATCCGCCAGGGAAAAGAACAAGAATATATTACACTCTTAAAAAATGGCATCAGAAAAATTGCCAAAGCTTTTGCTGGAAAACCAGTCTGGGTACGCTGTAGTGATATGCGTTCTGATGAGTATAGGAATCTGCAAGGCGGTGATAAAGAGCCAAAGGAAACAGACCCGATGATCGGCTGGCATGCTATCCGGCGTTTATTAGATGAACCAGCAATCTTACAGGCCGAATTTCAAGCGATCCGCGATCTGCACTATGAAGGGTTGAAAAATGTTGGTGTGATGCTTCCTTTCGTGATTCGTGTTGATGAGGTTAAGAGAGCAAAACAAATCATGCGTGACGTAGGATTGGAACCGTGCATAGCAATTGATTTTGGCGTGATGGTGGAAACTCCTGCCGTCTGCTGGATCATGGAAGAGTTATGCAAAGAAAAAATCAGTTTTGTTTCGTTTGGCACGAATGATTTAACCCAGTTAACGTTGGGTATAGACCGTAATAATGAGCGCCTTGCCAAATTATTTGATGAAATGCATCCGGCGGTTCTTGGTGAGATGGCGAAAGTGATCAAAATTTGTAAGAAATATAATGTGAAAACGTCGATCTGTGGCCAGGCGGGAAGCAGGCCGGAAATGGCCGAATTCTTAGTCCATCAAGGCGTAGATTCTATTTCCGCCAATGCTGATGCCGTTGATGACATACGACGAGTTGTGGCCCGAACTGAGAAAAAATTATTGTTAGATGCGGAGAGGGAAGAGTTGGAAGGGAAAGAAGAGTAATTAGAGGTACGTTTTCTTTATTTACTTCCGGATAAATGCATCCGCATGCCTTTTCCCCCCTGACTCAAAAAACCTTGCGCCGTAGATTTTAGAGAATCAAGGATACTATTTGCACCGTTGATGCTGCCCCTAAGTTCCTGAATTTTCTGGACAAGCACTTTTGTTTTTGCAGGATAATCATTATTAATTATTGTCAATAGCATTCCTTTTTCTTTTCCCCCGCTACGAGAAAAACTTACCAATAAATCACCAAGATATGTTTGAATTTTGCTGTCAGATTTATCAGAGCTTCTAATTTCTTTATATAACTTTTTTGCGTCAAGCAGCCAACCTTCATCTTCTTCCCCCATGGATTCCATAGACCCATTAAGTTCAGACAGGGCTTCTGACCAACGACTTATCTCCCAATCTAATAGTACTCCCATAGGTCGAGCAAACAAAGCGCCTTTCTGTATCCGTTTTGCAATATGTTGTTTACTTTTATTCTTCTCAACATCTTTTTCAATTTTATTTAAGATAATTGTAGCACTGTTGAGTTTTTTCTGAAGATCTCCCGTTCTCGACACGAACTCGTTCAATGCCCTTCTCAATCCTGGTTCAGTACTAAAATAATCATTTCCTTGTGCCATATTTATCATTCATATAAATCAATTTACTATTTAAATTTTATTATGTTGCGCCTTTAAATTATTTTTCTTCACCGGTATCCTTGTAAACTTCTTGCACTCAAAACAGGAAATGATCACTTTTCCTCCGCGTGTCCGTACGCGGGCATTCACTCCCGGTTGCAGATAGCGGTAACAATGTTTGCAGAACCGTCTTTTATACTCTCTGGGCATAGGCATGCGCACTTTCATCGCTATCTTTCGTGCGAGTGTTACATACCGGTTCGCCAAGGATTTATTTATGTGAAATATTTCTGCTGCCTGCTGAAACAAGCGCCTGATACGCTCTTGGGCAATTTCTTTTTGTTTGCTTTTTGGAATAATTGGCCGGACCATTGTAGTTACAAAGATATAAATCATTATAAATGTTATTTATTTTCAATATTGTAATGAATAGTATAATGAAAAGAGGAAGGCCCGTCAAGAGCCAGATCCGGCAGAATATTATTGAAATTCTTTATTATTTGAAGAAAGGCTACGGATATCAGATCGCTAAACTGTATAATGAGATCTTTTCTCCTGTTACGCAGAGGAGTGTTTATTACCATTTACGGAAGGGTCTTGAAACGAAAGAAATAGAAGTGCATCAAATCCAGCAAGAAGAAGGAGACTTCTCCTGGGGAAAATCGGTGGAAAAGACTTATTACACCCTCGGCGGAACGGCAGAGCCGAAGGGAGAAAAACAAGTCCAGGAATATATTCAACGATGGCGGAAATAATCTTTGCCGACAAAGTCTACACTTTATGCACACAAATCCCCCAGAGAAAATAAAATTTTGATTAATAACTTATTTCCTCTATTATAGTATTTATTTTTCGTAAATTATTTAAAACGGCATTTAAATTTCAATTGAGAGAGATTCTATGGCAATTCAAACTTTTACCGGAACTGTTCTCAGGAAGAAACATCTTACTGAAGATGTCATCCTCTTGTCATTAGGCATCCCTTCCGACTTCTCATTTCAAGCAGGGCAATTTGTCAATATGAGAATAGAAAATAACGGGGTGGTAAAATACAAGCCTTATTCGATACTAAGTTCCCCTTCACAACAAGGCCAGCTCGATTTATGTATTAAAATGATTGAGAGTGGATTTGCCTCAGAAGTGTTTGAACAAACAAAAGAAGGAGACACATTTGAAATTAAAGGGCCTTTTGGTCATTTTGTTTTTGATGCCAATTCCCCTCACAACGAACACTGGTTTATCGCAGCCGGGACAGGGGTTGCTCCATTTTATAGCATGCTGCAAGAGCATCTTTCTCAGTCTCGTACAAAAAAGTTCACCCTTTTATTCGGTGTCCGGTCACGGGAAAATTTATTTCTCCATGAAGAATTCCTGAGCTTGCAGAAAAAGTACCCTCATTTCACGTACATACCAACTTTAAGCAGGGACAAATGGGAAGGAAAACAAGGGAGAGTCCAAAACCATCTTCCTGCTGATTTGCAAAACAAAACTTTTTATATTTGTGGATTAAAAGAACTGGTATTGGAAACCAAGGAGCTCCTTTTACGGAAAGGGGTAACATCTGCGGACATTAAATTTGAACGGTATTCCTAGGAATAAAGGAGGGGAAAATGAAAATAACAGTACAACCAGCATTAGATGAAAGACAGGATGCTCTCGTTCTGGGCATTTTTGAAGAAGATAAAGAACATTACAAATCATATCACAAAGTTCTTGCGCAGGAAATAGATGATGCTGTTGAGAAAAAGATATTTACACCTAATTTTGGAGAAATGTATTGGACACGAATTCTTGGGCTTCCCTACAAGAAAATTATGCTCTTTGGTTTAGGAAAGAAAAAGGAAATGACTGTGGAACGATTTCGAAAATCGCTGGGGAAAGCTGTAAAATGCGTAACCTCGGCCAAACTGGATTCGTTTACGACAAACATAACTCAAATGGCAGGTTCGCTCAAAGAAATGAATCATGCCTCACTAGGAATGGCCACAGCTGAAGCGCTCATTCTAGGGAATTATACTTTTACAAAGTATCTTTCAAAAGAAAAAGTTGAAAAGAAAAAAGTAGTGAAGATGGTTTCCTTACAATGGGAGAACTCTTCTTCTGGATTTGGTGAAGGACTTAAAACAGGGCGGGTTATCGCTGAAGCAACAAATTATGTTAAAGATTTAGTGAACGAACCAGCCGGGGTTGCCAATTCACTCTATGTAGAAAAAGCTGCGAGGGACATTGCTGCCTGTTTTTCTAAAGTCAAGATTAATGTTCTCAATGAGATGGAATTAAAGAAATTGGGCATGAACGCGATGTTAGGCGTGAATGCAGGAAGTGATAATCCGCCAAAACTGGTTATTTTGGAATATAATGGCGGAGGCGCAAAGGAAAAATATACCGCGTTTGTAGGCAAAGGCATAACTTTTGACAGTGGAGGGTATAACTTAAAACCCACGAAATATATTGAGGAGATGAAAACAGACATGGCCGGTGCCGCGGCCGTGCTTGGGACTATACAAGTGGCTGCGGAACTTGGCTTACAGAAAAATCTTCTGGGGGTCATGCCTCTCTGCGAAAATATGGTCAATGGAAAAGCGCAGCGGCCAGGAGACATTGTTAAAGCATACAATGGCAAGACCATTGAAATAGGGAATACGGATGCGGAAGGACGATTAATTCTCGCCGATGCTCTCGCCTATACGGAAAGGAAATATACTCCGGAAGTGATTATTGATCTCGCAACGTTAACGGGAGCTTGTGTTGTCGCGTTAGGCTACTATGCTGCCGGTTTAGTCAGCAAGGACCAAGAGCTGCTGAATTCGTTACAAGAAGCAGGTTCGGCCAGCGGTGATCCGGTGTGGGCATTGCCTTTCTTTGAAGATTATCAGGATTGGATGGATGGCACGATTTCTGATTTGAATAATATCTCACAGAAGGGCAAAGGACACGAAGCAGGATCTATTACGGCAGGCGTATTTTTGAGCAAGTTTATTGAAAAAGCGCGCTGGGCGCACATTGACATTGCTGGATCAGCATACTGGGGGGTAGAAGGCGCTTATACACAGAAGGGAGCGACGGGTTCTGGGGTGCGGGTGTTATCTTACTATCTCTTGGGAAAAGAAAGGCGTAGATAGGATAGGATGGGATCATAGGAAAATAAAACTCAAGAAACATAGAATGGAAAACGTCATCATCCTTGGCACAGGCATTGCCGGCTGCACCGCGGCGATTTACACAGCACGCGCGAATCTTTCTCCGCTGCTTATTTCCGGGCCGGAAGATGGCGGACAACTGACATTGACAACTGATGTGGAAAACTTCCCTGGCTTTCCTGAAGGAGTGCAAGGGCCGGCGTTAGTGGAGATGTGCAAAAAGCAGGCAGAAAAGTTTGGTGCTCGATTTAAAGTGGACATTGCTAACTCGTTTCGTAAAATCACTGGTGGTTTTGAACTTGAATTGATAAGTGGAGAGAAAATACAGGCAAAAACAGCGATTATTTCTACCGGCGCATCTGCGCGATGGTTGGGTATCCCTTCTGAAGAGAAGTATAAAGGCCGAGGAGTAACTACTTGCGCCGTTTGCGATGGTGCTCTATTCAAAGGAAAAGAAGTCGTTGTTATCGGCGGTGGCGACTCGGCGATGGAGGAAGCAACGTTCTTAACTAAGTTTGCTAGTAAAGTAACAATCATTCATCGCAAAGATACATTTCGCGCGTCTAAAATAATGCAGGAGAAAGTGTTGCATAATCCTACAATAAGTGTAATGTGGGACAGTGAAGTGGTAGAGATTCTCGGTGATGGCAAAAGGGTGACTGGCGTGAAATTACATCATGTGAAAACAAGCAAAATTATGGAGTTTAAGACCGATGGCGTCTTTTTAGCGATCGGGCATGTCCCCAATACTTCCATCTTTAAAGGGGTAGTAGATATGAACGAACAGGGATATTTAAAGACGGATCGATTTATGAAGACAAATATTCCGGGGGTGTTTGCCGCTGGTGATGTTCAGGATATCAGGTATAGGCAAGCGATTACGGCTGCGGGAACAGGATGCCAAGCAGCCATGGAAGTTGAGAAATATTTAGCTGAACAGGGAGAATAAAGCTAGGTGTGAATAGTCGAATAATCTTAAGCAGATTCTTACGCAGATTATTGGGCCTAAAACAACTTCACCAACCACGGATAAAACAAGTTCAACAACAACACCAACAAGAAAAATAAACTAATCTTATGGTAGTACTTCTCCCCTTTTTCTGCCCCTTTTAATTTATGCAAAAAGACTTGCGCCATTCTTCCTCCGTCAACGATAGGCAATGGAAGTAAATTAAATAACCCAATACCTAAACTGAGCAAAAACAACCAGCGCAAAAATCCAGTTAACCAATCAAGAGAATAATAAACTGCTGTCCAGCCTTCACTCTTGTATTTCTCTTTAATTTCAAATTCATTGCGTATTTGCTGGATGCCCAAGAAACTTTTTTGCGGATTATCCGGACTCGCCGTAAGAGCAATTTCGTAGTTTTTCTCTGAAGTCATCACAGAAATTGTCTCCCCAGGTTGTGTACATACCAATTTCTCGCTAAACTGCTGGAACTGGCTTGTTTTCGTTCCATCAATACCGGTGATTAACGTACCGGGCTGGATTCCTGCCTGGGCAAATGGATACGTCTCATCATAATATTGGTCAAACGTGAATCCTGTCGGCTCGACCATATTTTGCTGCAGGGGCATGAACACAAAATTAAGCAGGAGAACGGCGACTAACGCGAGGATTATATTTGAAAAAGCGCCGGCAGCGAGAACGGAATATTGGGTGATATCTTTTCCTTTGCGCAGTCTTTTTTCATCAGGTTCTACAAAAGCCCCGATTATCGGACCAAAGAGAACTAAACCCGTATTCTTAACTGGGAACATATGCGCTCTGGCTACAATCCCATGTGAAAACTCGTGGACGATGGCAATGACGAAAATTGCCAGCAGCCAGTGCCAGAATGGAAGAACTCCCAAACCGGGCACGTTAATTCCTGGAAGAACAAGTGATACTCCCGTGGTAGCTTCCGGTACAGTGATGAGTGTGTATAAATTTTTGATAAGTGTATATGAAATAAGCACCAAACCAACAAACCCTGCGCCAACACCGACGTAACCAAAAAGAATGACCCATTCGCGGAACTTCTGGGAATATTTGTCCATCCATCTCAATCCCCATTTCATCCGGTACATAAAAATGATTTTTGCTTGCACCACAATATTTTTTCGCTTGACAAGAAGCAGAATGATGATGATAAGATAAAATAAGAGAATAAACTTATATTTGAGTAGAAATGAAACAACAGGTTCTATCATTAAAAGAAAGACTTATGTTGCCGTATTTATTTCTTTCGTTTCGGACGGAGTCTCTTTGCTTTACAACTTCTGCATTTTACCTTTCCCTGGCTTACTTTGAGGCTTGGCGCCCTGATTTTCGCCTTGCAGTTCCTGCACACGAAAATATTTCGTAATAACCGTGCGGTTGCTTCTTCAAATTTTACCATTTAATTGTTTGAAAAGTCTTTATTTAAAAGTATTCCCTTTTCTCCTCATGCTTTAATTTGTTTCATTACTTTAATTCCCATCAGGACCCAGTATAACACGCTTGTCCCTTCTTTAACTTCTTCCCGCAATTCTTCAGGAATGTCCATCTCAAAGGTTTCATAGGTTTCCGTATCCATGACATTAGCTGTATTTCCCGTTACGGATAACACTTGCGCTGTTTTCTTTTCAATGATAGGAACTTCTACTCGGTCATGGCCGGGCATGACAGCATTGCGTTTTTTTCCATCCATGATGCCCACAGCCATCAAGTTAACTTTGGCGTGTCCATGTTTCCCTGGCCGCGATGTGGCCGTATCAGTGATCTTGCAAGCTGCACCGTCAATGATCAGGGTATCCCCTTTCTTTAAAGTTCCCACACTGACTAATTTTTTTTCATACATACGAAACCACCGGTCTTCTTCTTAAACGCTTATTACTTTCTATTCTTATTCTTTGACAGCCAGCTGGATATCCTTATCGGTTATTGTTTTCCGCCCGGCGTGCTCGGCCAATTTTTTAGCTTCTCTGGAGATGCGCACCGCTTCTTCCTCTAACACTTCTGCCAGCGCGATTTTTGCATCATCGGAAACGCGCAAGGCGCCCGCTTCCCGCATGATTTTATCCATGGCATTATGGGATAAGAACCTCTTTTTTGCCATACAAAGCTAAAAATAGGGGGTATTTTTAAAGATTGCGTTTTGTTTGAACATTTTTGAGCTGTTATTTGCGTATTTTGAAAAAGGATCGTGTTATGATTAACCTAGAAAAAGCGCGTGAACATTGTCTTTTTCTTTCTTTTCTTCATGATAATGTTATTTAACTCTTGTTCAACGTGCTGCTGCCCGGGATATAACTTTTCTGCTTCTTTAAATTCGTGCGTGTGAAATCTGCTCCGTCCATTGCGCTGTTTGAATTTGAAATGTTTGTGCAGCAGCTCGTGATACATCAAATAATCAAGAACTTCCTGTCCTACATCGGTAAACAAGGTTGATACCGTAATCGTGTCATTATGAAGATTATATGATGCGAGTTTGCGGCAAGATTGCTGCCCCCACCGTAAATTAGGCTTTTCCATTTGGGCATGAAAGAACCGTTGGTTTATCCGGTCAAAAGACGCTTCCAACAAGGGGTCTGTTTTTGTTTTTGGCGTAAGCAAGGGAATTTGCTTGATAAAACTAGCATACAACTCCAAGTTCTGTGTTTGCTTCCGGGCATTAAATAGTTTCAATAATAAATATTGAATCAAGCCAATCTTAATCTCAGAATCGATATCCTTCCACTGGAGGTTCATGTTCACTTTAAGGGTATGAGAGCGCAACGCGATGTTCGCATTAAAATTACCCAATCGCCGGTTGTACTCCAATAGGGGTTTATACTTAAATTCTGTATCCGGGAATAACCGCTGAAAAGATTCTTGGATGAGGTTCATTGTTGTTCTATCTCAAATCTCAGAATTGCGGCAATGCCGCCCAGATCACGCAACTGAATACCTTCCCTTGTTTCTATAGATATAATTCTCACTTCCGCTCCACCAGTTTGTGCTTTTTCTTCGAAGTTAAAGATTTTATCTTCAGGGATGGACTCTGAGAGTAATAAAAGGTCCACAGCATTCATTTCCAAGGCATGAAGGGTCTCTTTCTCCCCATACGCTACTTTTTTGGGATTATCCCGCAGCATCGTTAAGAGCTGATTCATCACTTTTTTTTCTTCCGCAATTTCTTCTTCTGCAAGAAGATCCTGTGCTCTGTCAACTAATTCCTGCAGTCCAAATTCATCCGTATAAGAAAGGTCTCTGGTGCCGATAATTTTCTTTTTAATATCACCTGTAAGATAGTCTTTGTTGATGAAATCCTGCACGGTCACCCCTGGTCCGCCAACAATGATTCCTTTCAGATTATTTCCCAGCGGAAGAAACTGCTCTTTCATGTGCTCGGCAATCTTCTTGAAATGGTCCTTGTAAGCCCCTTCTCGAAGACGGGCGAAACGCTGAGCGCTCTGTCCCCCGGCACGGTGCTTTCCCGGCACTTCCGAATGAGTTTTCTTCAGTGGCACAATAGATTTTCCTTTCAACACAGCCAGAATCGCATCTCTTCTGTCCAAAACAACTAACCCATAGACGTTATGTTCCACGAGCATATCTTGTAAGATGTCTATGACAAAATTTTTATCACAGCGGTAAATGCGGATATTCAGTGGCACGGGCGGCTCTGTGCTCCATACCCTCAGATCCTGTTTTCCTTCCCCTGCCGCGACATTTCCGCAGAAAACGGCCAATCCGTTGGGCGGCGTTTTGCCGATGGTGCGGAGATGCTGGATCATTTTTTCCAGTGCACTTTGGACATTTTTTCGTGTAGTAGCAGATTTAATGTTGGCAGCCGTTCCTTGCTCCTCCGCTAAATGCTGAATGATTTTTGTAAGATCGTAGCCTGCAGGAACATATACGGTTACAAATTCAGTGTGGGGAGCCTTATGGCTGGACAGTTCTTTAACCAGCTTTTTTAAGTGCAGTTTTTGCTGAGCAGTAATTTTCGCCATAGAATTAAAATGTAGAATGGTTTTATAAAGATTTACGTATTTTCTCTGCGACGTCGTTTTGAGTTAAGGGCCGGCACCCCTCAAACATAACCAAGGTATGCCCTTTCTCCTTCGCTTCTACCAAACATATCTGGAATATCTCTGCATCTAAATTCTCCCTAATCTTTTTCTTGGAATAGTTCCTTGCTTTCAATCGTTTCTCCAGCTTTTTTAAATCAGAACATATTAAAACAATACACAGATCAACTAGCTTTTTGGGCAGCAAGTGAGCAATATGGGAGTCAACAATAAGCCCTTTTCCCGCTTCTTTCTTCTTTTCCCGTACCAGTCTCTCAAATTTTTTGAGATTAATATCATAACTCTGTTTTTTTCGATCATATCCGCTTGAAATCTCATGGTAATGTTTAGAAATGTCAAGGCGCAGGAAGCCCAGTTTTTTTTCCAGCAGCAGCGCCAAAGAGGATTTTCCCACTCCCGGAGAACCAGTGATGATTATTACTTTTTTTCTTTTGTCAACGCCTTTTTTATTCATTATTCTTTTTTGGCACTTTTTGGCGTAATTGTTTATGATGATATTTCATGAACCTTTCTACCATGTGGGCATGCAGGAGGGATTCAAGAATTAAGATTATGAGGAATAAAGCAATTGCATAGCTGAGAAGAATAGCCAGGTCCACCCAAATGACAGTAAACGGGGAATTAAAAATAAATATTTCACGTATTAACCTTTCTGCGATAACAAAAGGATTAAACATGGTAATGTTACGCAACAAAGGGGAGATACTTTCAATAGGGAGAATCACTCCGGAAACAAACAGCAGAAGACTGCCTAAAGAAATGGAGGTAAGAACACCTGTTTCTTCTGATCTTAATAGATAGCCGATGGTCATGCCCATAAAGGTGAATACCGATGCAGTGATAAATAACACCAGCGAGGTCATGGGCAGCAAATGCGCCACGTCATCAAGGAAAAATAAAGAGATACCGAGAATAATGGCAATTTGAATCACGATTAAAATTACATTTGTTAAATATGTCGAGGCAATGAACGTTACTTTTCTAATGGGGACAAAGAAATTCCGAAAAAATGCCGGACTGTTTTTCTCCATCATCGCTAAGGTTGTGCCCAAGAGAAGCGAACTAAACATGACCACGAGGATTAAAAGAGGGGGAAAAAGATAATTGAGATACGTGCTTTCGGCACTGACCTTTTCTATTTTCGTGGCCAAAGGAACGGCAATCGTGCCCGCATCTGTTACTTTCTGCGATTCTATATCGGTTTGGACTGCTGACAACTCCGCTTGTACACCATCAATTGCGGCCACTGTCTCTCCCAGTGAAACGGCTGCTGAGGTCAGTGTTGAGGAAGTGCTGCTAATTGTTCCAGCGGCAGTTGTCAACTTGTTCTTGGCATCATTCAAGTCTTGTTCCATAAGTCCAAGGAGTTTAGGGATTCCTTTAATTTCCGTGCCATTTGTTTCCGTACCATTGATATACATAAAAGCACCATCAAGTTCTTCGTCCGCATCTTTGAGAATGGCATTCACGCTGGATTTATCAGCGGCACTTAAATTAGTCTCGTCTATCGCTTCAATGGCATCGGCAATCTTTTGGCTAGCTTCGGAAATTTCTGAACTCAAATTATCCAGAAAACTTCTATCGTAGGTTGTGGTAGGAACGCTTAAATCAACACTGGTGAGAGTATTCTTTGCACTCTCTGTAGAGCCTGAAACAGCTTTGTTTTTTTCTTTAACTACGTCCAGTTTACTTTTTTCAGCTCCTACTTTCTCTTTCGCATTTGCGAGTTTTCCGAGAATATCGGTTGCCAACTGCTCAGAAACCTGCTGGGCTTTGAAATCAAACTTGCTTTTGAATGTATCCTGGATCATCCATACCAAATTAATTCTGCTGGGGTCAATATAGAACGTTATTTCTTTTGGCGTGTTTCCATCTATGGCAAAACTTTCCGGCACTTCAATACAGGTATGCGTAAACCCATTTTTAATATCTTCAATACATTCGTCAAGTGTTGATTCATATTTAATTATCTTAAACTCTTCTTCTTTAAGAATGTCCATAAATTCAGTTACATCCTCCGTGAAAGAAGAAGAATGAACTCCGATATTTAATCCGAATTGGGATGACGTGTTGTAGGAAAGGCCTAAGATGAGAATGATTAACAAAGGCGCAAAGATAACTGTTAAAGCAGATCCTTTTGAACGTAATAAAAGTGTAATGTTCTTTTTGATCAGGAACCAGATTGCGCTCATTTTTGAACAGTAATATCCTCAAATATTTCAGTAAGTGTTGGCTTTCGCACATCAACATCGTGCAGGTATAAATTATCCTCATTAATGATCTGCAACAATTTTTTCATCGTTGTTTCCATGTCTTCCGGCTGAAGTACAAGACTTCCATCCCGCTCAATAATTTTTTTTACAGGAAGAACACGCAATTTTTTAATAAGTTCCTGCTTATCTTGTCCAGTTTTAACAGTGATGGTGAAATTATCACGAAGGTATGGTTTTCGTACCTCTTCTAATGATCCATAGGTGTGCACTCTCGCGTTATGCACGATAGCTATCTTATGGCAGATAGACTCGATGCCATCTAAATTATGTGAGGCAACAACAACGGTAATCCCTTGTTTGTTGACCTGCTGGAGCATCTGCAAAATTTCTTTTTGAAAAACAGGATCGAGATCCGCGGTAGGCTCATCTAAAATAAGAATTTTTGGCTTGTGAACCAAACTGCAGGAAATATCTAGCCTTTTCTGCATTCCACCGGAAAGTTCGGCTGCCAGCTTATCTTTTTGTTCATATAGTTCTGTAAATGTGAGAAGATTTTTAATATTATTATGCAGCGTTTCTTTTTCAATATTATATAAGCGTCCAAAGTGCAGAAGATTTTCTTTTACGGTAAGTTTAGGATAAAATGAATTATGCTGCGGCATGAACCCAATATGCTTTTTAACACGATGCAGGTTCCTGCTGAGGTTTTTTTCTTCTCCGGTTATTTTTGAGATGTACACGACATCTCCCTGCGTCGCCTCAACGAAGCCGGCGATAAGATTAAGCAAGGTTGTTTTTCCACTGCCCGATTTTCCGATAATACCTAATATTTCTTCTTCTTCGATAGTCAAATTTACGTTTTCGAGAACTGCCGCCTGGCCGTATCTTTTCGACACCTCTTTTAATTTGATAAGTTTCACGAGAACAATGAGTTAAATGGTATATATAAATATTGTGTCCTCATGATACAGTCATCTTAGCGAATGATGCTTCTCCAAAGCCTTTTTTTTGATTAAGTTGAGTAATTTATTCCTTCCTAACTTCCAATCAATTTCAGCTGCCT
>JAGVYN010000005.1 GCA_018303265.1 Candidatus Woesearchaeota archaeon | reverse complement strand
GCTTCGGCGGTGAACGCTCGATACCCGCACTGGCTGTCCTTGATGTTGATTCGGAAAAGGAGGTAGAATATATTGTTTATGCACCAGTTTCCCAGTTTTAGAACGAAAGGCATGGACTCTGGTTTTCGCCGGTAGCCGAAAACGATCTCGCCCTGGGAGAGAGCTTCTAAGAATCGCGGTATTTCCTGTGGATCATGTTGTCCGTCGCCATCAAGGACGATAAGATTATCGGCACCTGATTGGATGGCGTAATCACAGCCGGTCCGCAACGCAGCTCCTTTTCCTAAATTTACATTATGGCGTAATACGATAACTCTTAATTCTTTTGCCTTGGCAGCGGTGCTGTCTCTGGACCCATCATCGACAACAATGATGTTTTGGGAATATTCTTGTGCTTGGCGGATTACGTCTTGGATCTTGCTTTCTTCATTATGTGCAGGAATGATAATAAAAAGGGTGGCCGCCGTCATGGAATAGACGGAAACGTAAAATTCGCTTTATAAAAATTATGCAAGACTACTCTCTGCTTTTAAGTAAGGATAAAAGGAAATAAGAACGTTGCCTCCCGCGAATTAACTCTGTAAATTGTCACATCTTCCGAGGAGTAGATTTTTATAAGGCCCAGTTCTTTTTCATAAGGAGGAAGGGGTTTTTCTCCCTTTTCAAAAAGGATATACTTAAGTCCATTCTTAATAATATATCCCTTTAAAAAACCAGAATCAATTTCTGCTCCTTTCGTACTATTTAGTTTCTGGATTATGCATTGTTCAAATTGTTGATTATAGGTATAATAATTTTCCGTGCTAAACTTCTTGAAATAGGTGTAGTAGCTGAAATCTTCGTACCGTGGAACAGGGGAGTTTTCAAATAACGCCGCTTTTTCATTGATGCCTTTTTCATCCCCTGTTATAAATGAATAAAAAACAATATTTTCATAAATCCGGTCGCAGTAGTCTTTTTCTGTAAGAATGCCTTTAAACTTGTAATGTTCTGCCAGCGTCTGTTTGCCGGTCACTGCCGTTCTGATAAACCCGCCATTTTTCGCAGATACTATTTCTTCCCATGATGAGGCGTTATAATTCTCGCAATTTTGGTGGAGGACATTCATCAGGAACGTGCCATCCGGTTCTTTTGCGAGATGTTGCAAACCGCGTATTAAATCATGCGAGTAAAGGCAGTCTGCCTGCAGGGGAAGGGAAGCGTGGACATTATTTTTTACAAGATTCAATTTTGCTGCCGCTAATGGGTTATTCGCCGAATCTTCATATTGATATGGTAATTTCACGGTTGGAATTGTGTACAAGATCCCTATAAAAAAGACATTTATGAGAACAAGAAGAATCAGCAATACAGCTGCGTATCTTTTTACTTTTTCCCGCGTAAGAATAAATTTATACGTAAGCAAGGTAAGTAAAATATATCCTGGAAACAAAAATTGCTTGTGGTTGCTTTCCGTAATTTCCGTCAGAAAAATACCGAACCCGTAACTGAAAAGAATGATTGCCAGGGAGAACATAATCCCTTCATAATCTTTTATTTTATCAATGAACTTTTTTTCTTTTAGTATGTTTTTTATTGTAGGAATAAGGTAGAATAAACCAATCCCCAGGTAAATAATAACTGCCGCAAGAAGGGAAATAACGACGTTGGAGATGAGCTGGGTTGATGACAACGTAACGGATTCGATGTTGAAAGATCCAGGAAAAATAACCCACAAATTATGGGCGTGCGTTCCTGCGACAAAAAACACAAAATAAAAAGCTCCCGGAATCAGCATCATGTTTTTTTTGAGGAATTCTTTCCAGTTTTCTTTCCATTTGTTGGCAGCGATAAAATTGAGAGAGAAGACCGAGAAATAGGCCATCGCCGCAATAATAAAAAAGGTAATCTTTGTTATGGCCAGGCCCGTGAGAATTATTGTTTCAAGAAGATAATTTCGTTCCTTCTTTTCAATTAAAATGAGAAGCAGGATGGTCATGATGATGGCCAGGGCAAAACTTCCCATTTTGACAAATTGGGCAAAGAGAAAATAAGGGTTGGGAGGAGCTGACAAGTTGGTATGAAACAGAAGATTAAACAATTGTGTTATGCTGTCGGTAGGCAGGGAGAGTGTTGAGAACAGAACAACAAAACAAAACAAAATACTTTTGATGTTGCTTGTGAATTGCTTTGCGTATTCGTATAAGAGGAAGAGAACCATAATGACAAAAAAGCTTGGAAATAAGGAGTATACCAGATTTAAGCTGTCAACATGAAATTGGTTCACTAATTGATATGCAAGAATGCCGAATCCAAAATGATATTTGAACTCCATTCCTTGATAGGATAAATAATTGATGGGGAACATCGTATCCACGCTTTGGGCGAAACTAAGTTCGGTGGTGGGATGCCGCGGATCGTGAACATAAATTCCTTCTGTGGTATAGGTTAGTTTATCAGAAAAAAGAAAGAGCGATGATATAATGAGGATGATGAGGAGAAAAAGATGGCGATCTTTATGGATGGATACGGATGAAATTATCATTTTTGCTTTCGTGAAATTGAGGAAGATGAGTGCTATCCCTCCTGCAAGAAGAACAAAAGGTGCAAGTGTTGTTTTTATGTTGAAGAACTGAAAACAAATGAATAACACATAGTTTGTAATAATACCCATAAAGAATGCCAGTATCAAATGAATTGTCCCATTTTGGAGATGATTTTTGAACAAGAGGGAAAGGCCAAATCCCCCAATGAATAAGAATCCAAAATAACTAAGAAAGCGGAGTGATTCCGCGACTGATGAGAATAGTGATATGAACAGTATGGCTAGAATGGACAGCAAGATAGTGTTAATCAGAATGACTGTTTTTTGTTTCATGGAGGGGGAATTCTGGCAAAATATTCTATTTAAATGTTCTGGAAGTTCTTTTTATATCATAACATTAATAAATAATCAACCTCAAAAAGAATGAATGATGTATGCAGCGGTTCTTCACGGCATTAATGACATCCGTTATGGGCAAGTTGCTCTCCCTGACCTGGGAAATGATGATGTCCTGATACGCGTCAAAGCGGCAGCGGTCTGCGGCTCTGATGTGCCCCGTGTCAAAACGAAAGGAACGTATCATTTTCCAACCATTCCTTGTCATGAATTCTCTGGTGATATCGCTAAAGTAGGGAAAAATGTCGCCTCTGTAAAACCCCATGAGAGAGTAGCTGTTTTTCCTCTCATCCCTTGCGGGAACTGTACATTATGTAAAGAACATAAACCTAATTTGTGTGACAATTACAATTATCTTGGATCGAGATGCGATGGCGCTTTTGCGGAATACGTGAAATGCCCGGCAGCAAATGTCCTGAAAATTCCAGATACCGTCTCCTATAAGCAGGCGTCGTTAATTGAACCAATGGCCGTTGCCTTGCGTGGAACAAGACAAGCAGGTGTCACTTCCTCTACGAAAGTTGTTGTTTTTGGAATGGGGACTTTGGGGTTGGGAGCTGTCCAGTGGGCAAAATTATTCGGTTCTCCTTTGGTAGTAGGTGTAGATAGAAATAGTCACAAATTAGCTATCGCCAAAAAAATTGGCGCGGATTATGTCATTGATTCCGGGGAAGATGATTCCAGGGAAGAAAGCTATGAGAAAAAGATCAGGGATTTGTTTGGTAAAGACGGGCCGGATGTTGTGTTAGAATGTAGTGGAGCAAATGCATTTCAAAACGTAGCCATCAAGCTTGTGAAAAAGAGCGGGACTATTTCCTTGCTTGGAAACCCGCAAGGGGAAACGTCATTCTCAGAGAAAACGTTTCAGGAAATTCTTCGCAAAGAACTGACCATTCGAGGCGTGTGGAATTCTTTGATACACTTGGAAAACAATGAATGGGATTTCGTTATTAAGAACATCGCTGCCGGGAATATTGATCCAGCTCGGATCATAACGCACACATTTTCCTTGCCGGATGCGAAAAAAGTCTTTGATGATTTGCATGAACGGAACGTGGAAGGATATTGTAAAGGCATCTTTCTTGTAAATCAAGAGTAAATTAGCACTTATTTGTTCAGGAAATACTATGGGAGAAGAAATGAAAGCAGCCGTGTTGCACGGGATAGATGATTTACGTCTGGACATAGTCCCAAAGCCAAGTTTACAGCCTGAAACAATTCTTCTTAAGATTCATGCTTGCGCTATTTGCGGCTCTGATTTGCGTATCCTAAAGTCAGGAAATAAAAGAGTAACTTACCCGGCTATCGTCGGCCATGAAACGTCAGGGGAAATAATAGCCGTCGGAGAAGGAGTAGAAAAGTTTTTAGTGGGAGATCGCGTTGCGCTTGGCGCGGATGTTCCTTGCGGTACTTGTTATTATTGCACGAACGGGATGGGCAATTGCTGCGACCAGAATTTTGCCATCGGATATCAATTTCCAGGAGCGTTTGCAGAATACTGTTTATTGGAACCGATGATGGTTAGATATGGTTCAATTGTTCCCATTCTTTCCCATGTTACATATGATCAAGCAGCGTTAATGGAACCATTAGCTTGTATATTAAATGGTTTTGAATTAGCGCAAATGCACGTTGGTAAGACGGTTCTCATCATGGGCGCCGGCCCGATAGGCTGTTTGGGAATTATGACGGCCAGGGCTCTGGGAGCGTCGCTGATTATCTTATCTGAGCCTAATGAAACACGGTTGATGGAGGCAAGATCTTTTGGTGCCGATGTTTATATTAATCCTCAAAAAGAAAATCTTGTCCAGAAAGTACGGCAACTGACTTCCGGAAAAGGAATTGACCGCGTGTTTACGATGTGCCCGTCTGTTGAGGCACAGGAACAGGCAGTGGAAATTGTCGCAAAAAGAGGGTACGTTAACTTTTTTGGCGGGCTGCCGGCCACGGCACGTTCCACTTCCATCAATTCTAATCTTATTCATTATAAAGAATGTTTTGTGATGGGATCGCACGGCTCAACGCCGCGGCATAACCAGATTGCCATGGATCTTATCGCTCAAGGAAAAATTGATGTTGCAAAATTGATCACGCATAGGTTCCCGCTGCAAGAGATTCAGAGAGGATTTGCCTTTATGCAGAATTTAGAAGGGCTTAAAGTGCTCATACATCCGCATGGTGAATAAAACGCATGGAGAATAAAATGAAGCTGTGTCTAGGGATAAATACTGGTTTTGCCGTGAATCGTTTCCCTCTTCCTGAAGAATGGATGAAAATTGTCGGGGAAGATTTAGGATTGCGCTATGTCCAACTCACCGCTGAGTTAATTAATCCTGCTCTTGGCGAGGAGATAGTAGATGATTATATTGGAAGAATTAATTTTTTACGTCGTAAATATGATGTTGCGGTAGATAGCATCATGACGGGAGCTTTTACGCGGGTAAACCATTTTTCCCACCCGGATGAACAAGTTCGACAGTATTGGCTTA
Source organism: Candidatus Woesearchaeota archaeon (assembly GCA_018303265.1). Taxonomy (GTDB): domain Archaea; phylum Nanobdellota; class Nanobdellia; order Woesearchaeales; family GW2011-AR9; genus JAGVYN01. The sequence continues at coordinate 10,469 of JAGVYN010000005.1, read as the reverse complement.
CGTGGTTCAAGAGATTTATTGATTTTGGTGTGGCCATAGGGGCAACGAACATGTCCAGTCATTTAGGCATCATGTCTCATTTCGATCTGCGCGATCCTCTTCGACGTGAACAAATAACACAACAAACAATTGATTCCTGGAAGGAAATTGCCCGTTATGCGAAAGAAAGGGGTATGCGTTATCTTAGTTGGGAGCCAATGTCTGTGAAACGCGAATATGGAGAAACGATAGCGGAGACAAAGAAGATCCAAACTTTGTTGCAGGATAGCGCCATTCCGATAAAGCTTTGTTTAGATGTTGACCATGGCGACGTATCTTCTTTGAATCCAGATGATACCAACCCCTATGCTTGGCTTCGTGAATTTGCCCAAGATGCCCCTTTAATTCACCTAAAACAAAGTTCAAAGGATAAAGGCGGCCATTGGCCGTTCACTCCTGAAAGAAATAAGGAGGGCAAAATTGATGCTGAGAAAGTAATTACGACGTTACGCGATGCAGGCTGTACAGAATCGCTCTTGTTGTTTGAACTCTCTTTTCGGGAACGGGAGCCTTATGACAGCAGAATTTTAGAGGACTTGCATGAATCCGTAGCCTATTGGAGAAAATACATTATGCGATAGTATATTATATGATAGCGAGAATGCAATTTATTTTTATAACATTATCATATATTGATCGGTTGCTCTTTTTCTCATTTTACTAAATTCTCTCCGGTATCCATATTAATTACTTTGATGACCGCTACCGGACAGACCTCTCCCGTCGCAATAACCTTTTTTACTAACGCTTCATCTTCCGTAATGAACTCATGCAGTTCAGGCGTCCGCGTTGCTCCAGCTAATTTGAGGTTTACTTTTCCGTCATCGTCCATCTGCCAGATATCCTCACCGCCGCCGACGGCAACGCAGGAAAATGCTCCAATGCAATTCGCTCGGTCTAACACGATTTTATATTTTGTCATTATTCTTCCTCACGATCTGTGTTTTGCTCTTTGTTTCTTATTATTTTTTGTGGGAAAGAGAAGAATATATTAAAGTTTCGTTTATTGATGATTGAAATATCTAAGAAGCTATTTATTTAATCATGCATGACCATGATTTCAGGAAGAATAGTTTCGCTTTCTTTCGTTCCATTCGGCCTCGTCATATTTCTGATGTTTGATCTAATCTTCTGCAGAACCATTTTCGGATTAATAAGCTTGAACATGTATGGAACATTTAAAGGGTTCGTGAGAGCTAGATGCACATATTCTTTGAGTACGAATCGGGGAAAATTGAAATCTTGTAACTCTTTAGGCATATATACCCTTTCTCCACCTGAGTAATTCTTTGGCAGTGTCCCATCTTTTATTTCTCCATCCCTCACGAGTTCGTCATAGATTGGCGTTCCCGGTAAGGGCTGGAAGTTATTGAGAAAAAAGAAATTGAACTTGCATTTCCGCACTAAAGCAACAGTTTTCTGGAGATCTTCTTGTGTTTCACCGGGATAGCCGATAATAAAAAAGCCATGAACTTTTAATCCTGCGTCTTTAATTTCTTTCACTTTTTGCGGAATTATGCTTGGATCCAAATCTTTCCGCATTCTTTGCAATGTTTTGAGAGACCCGCTTTCTGGTGCTACAATAAGATTCTCCCAACCAGCCTTGACCATTAACTGAAGCAATTCCGGATCTGTTCTTTGAATGCGAATTCCATTAGGCGTTCCAAAATGCAGCCCTGGGAGGTTTACGTCAATAAATGTTTTGCAAAATTCTTTTGCGTATTCCAAGTGAAACGTGAAATTATCATCAATAATATTAATTTGTCTGATTCCTTTTTCATAGTAGAGGTATTTAACCCATTTTGTCATATATTCTATAGAATGCGTACGTATCACCTTCCCATTTTGTAAAGGCGCGGAACAAAACCCGCAGCGGTAGGGACAACCTCGCGTTATCCATACTGGCGCGTTATGTTTGTGAACTGTATTGAAGCGGTACCCTGATTCGATATATTTTTCAAGTTCCATGGCATCATAGTCAGGAATCTGGATGGTATCGAGATCACGTTCGCGCTCCATTTCATTTTTGAGGAATTTGTTTTCCTCTGCTGAAGAACGATACACCAATCCTTTTACTTTTGAAAAGTCAGGGTTTTCTTTTTGCAGCTCTTCAAGAAAAACAGGGAACGACAACTCTGCTTCCCCTCTAAACACAAAATCAACCTCTTTTCTTTTCATTATTGCATCAGGGTAAGAACTCGCGTGCGCTCCTCCCATAACAGTTACAACTTTTTTGTTAATGGACTTTGCTACTTCCAGAATGCGCATAGCTTCTTCGTAGGTAGGAGCCCAACACGAAACGCCGACAACATCCGGTTGAAACCATTCCAAAGTCTCACGGAGCTTTTGAGAATGCGCATCTATATTCTTCAGGGCGCAGTCAAAGATTCGTACTTCGTGTTTAGATTGATCAATATTGCTTTTCAAGTAGCCAAATGAGATGGGCATCACGTATTTTACATCAAATCCTTTCGGCCAAAGTAAGGCAATTTTCATAATTTCACTTCTTTTTATTTAGAGATAGCATTTTCTCTTTTTTTGGTTATTTTTCTCTTTATTTATTTATTTATTTATCGGTCTCTTTTGGTCTCTTTTCGATTTGTTGTTCAAAAATTATTTATACTTACTCGGTCTTAGAAGAGGGATATGGGTAAAAAATATAAAATAATCTACGACAAAAAAGGATGCATTGGGGGCACTATCTGCGCCGATGTTGCTCCTGACTTCTGGAAAATGGAAGGAGATATTGCCACTTTAACTAAACCTAGCGCTCAAAAAAATGAAGAATACGAAGAGCTTATTATTGATGAGAAAGATCTTCAAATAAATATTGAAGCGGCGGAAGGATGTCCCGTCTACGTTATAAAAATAATTGACCTAGAAACCGGCGAACAGATAGTCCCTAAACCTAGATAGATTTTTCAAACGCTTTTTTCTCTCCCCGAAATCGTAATGTAACCATATACCTCATGTGCCTATAAATTCCTTTCAATTTTGATAAATGGCTGAAAGCCCACTTTGATTCTCCGTATTGCCGTTCCATGAAATCCACAGGAATATTAATAATTTTCAGTCTCTTCTTTTTTGCTTTATAGATGATATAGAAATCAAAGTTAAAATCATGGGGAAGATACTGAAGTTTCTCTAAAAATATTCGATGAAATATTTTTGGCTGCGCATTGATTTCAGAATATCTTCGGAAAAATAAAATGGTCGCTAATAATTGGAAACAACTTGTTAACAATTGGGGCACGATCTTTCGTTGTTTCCGCCATCCCTTAATGAGAAATCGTTCCGGGTGTTCTTTTATGGAGATAATTTCATATCCGCGAATGACATCCAGAGGATCACATTGCATGTCCGCATGGGTATATGCTACCATCTCAGCGGTACAGGCTTTTAATCCTGTTGCAATCCCATAGCCATAGCCGATATTTTTAGGAACAAGAACGGTTTTTGCAAAAGCATATTCTTTTTTTGCCAGTTCTTTATCCAAGATTTCCTGAGAATTATCAGTTGATCCGTTATTCACCAAAATCAGTTCCAAACCAACATTTCCTTTAACCTCGGCAAAACGCTTTAGAATTAATTTTATATTTTCATTCTCATTATAACAGGGTACGACAATAGAAAGTTTTGGCTTATTCATCTTTCCCATATTGTAGAATATTTTGTAAAATACTTTTTCCAGAACACATATTTCTCTCTGTTATGGATCTTTTCATCAAATTGTTGGTTCTTTTTAAAAAACGTTTCCCAATATTCATATTCTTGCAATTCTGCAGGTGTTCCCCAGCAGATAAATTGATCAACGTCAAAGATCACTGATTTTTTATTCATTTTATTCATAAAAATAGGCACGGCGTCAACATAAAATTCGTTATTTATGGTATGATTCTCTTTAATCATGAGATTAGTCGCATCAATAAAATCCTGCGCTTTTTTGAAGTAGAATGTGGCCACGACAGCATGATCATTGAATGGATCGCTGGAGATGGGAACTTTTACAGACATATTGGCAATGGTTTGGTTGTCTTCAGCTAATTTTGCCCATCCATACGATTGCGGAGAAATTCTCATTTTTTCCATCTGGCTAAATGTCCAGACAATACAATCAATATTTTGATCTTCTAGAAGGGTCTGATATTTTTCTGAATCATAGGTGCACGCCGTATCACACGCAGCAATAAAGAGAGGTTCTTTTGGTTCAAGATACGCCTGCGCTAATAAACAGGTGTTGGCTTGTCCAGGCGTCGTTTCATTGATGGCTATAATAATTGCATGGGGGATTTCTTCTTTGATAACAGTATCAATCTTATGCTGTTTGATGTGCTCTTGCCTGACAATGAAAATCCATTTGTTACTTGGAGGCATGCTTCGGATGGCCTTGATGATCATCGGCATGCCAGAAACAGGGATTAATGGTTTTGGTATCGTGTAACCTTCTTTTGAAAATCGAGAACTAAGCCCCGCCAGAGGAACAACATTTGCCATTGTTTCAGAATTTGATTCCCTCTAGTTTCTCCATCCTCTTCTTATTTAGGAGCATCTTCTTTTTTCTGTAATGGAGAATCCTGCACATAGACAAAATCATATTTCATGGCAATGTACGCCTTTTGCAATTCTTTTCCTAAATATGCAGCATGATCTAATAAAGAAACGCATCCAAGATCAATCATTTTGTACATGATTTCTTCTGGCGTTTTGCCCCTTACAACGCGGATCAGTTTGTTTCTCGTTGTACACTGGCCCACTTCAATAGTTTCTTCTTCGTGGTTGATACGAATTAAGAAATATCCTTTTGGATCGAGCATCCATTTCTGCTGAAATCCCGTAGCGTCAACTTCTTCTTGCACTTCTTCCGCAATATCAAACCAGCGCCCTTTCATTTCTCTTTATTCCTCATTTCTGTTTAAAAAGTATTTCAGTTCCGCCAGGAATCATCTTTTAATAATCTATGATTTCGAGCCGCAAAATATATATAAACCTTTTGTTGCTGAAAGTAAATAGAAGAGAAAATGGTCGATATCATCCTTCTTCAACCAAAAAGCGGCATCTGGGATGCTATGGGAGTTCGTGTACCGACCGGTTTGCTGACGATTGCTGCTGTTCCAGTACAAAAAGGCTACGATGTTGTTCTTATTGATTCGAGAATTAATGTACAATGGCAAGAAGATCTGAAAAAGCAAGTTGATGCGGGAGCGAAAATTGTGTGCTTCACAACCATGGTTGGGGAGCAGATAAAACATATGATGGAAGCATCTAAATTTGTCAAGTCCCTGAATCCTAAAATTTGTACTGTTCTGGGAGGCAGCTGGGCGCAAATTTATCCTGGGATGTGTATGCAGGATAATAACATCGATGTGGTCTGTGCTGGTGAAGGTGATTATCTTCTTGCTGAGGTAATGGAATACGTGGAAGGGAAAAAAAACCTTCGTGATATTCCAGGAATTATGTACCGGGGCGTGGAGGGAGCAAAAATCAAGCAAAATCCTCCCCGTCAACAGATTCAGAATCTTGATGAACTGCCGCGCATGCCCTGGCATTTAGTTAATTTAAATAACTATTCTGCGGTCGGATTTCGTCCTGGTAAAGCTTCGATAGCAATGGTAACAAGTCGTGGATGCCAGTTTCGCTGCGGGTTCTGTTCCATTGTTACGCTGTATAAACAAACGTGGCGTGGGTTTTCAGTTCAAAGAATCATGGATGATCTTGAATATTTAGAAAAGACGTATGGCATCCAAGATTTCTTTTTTATGGATGATTTAATCACCGGCGATTTTAAACGGTTTGAGCAGCTTGTCGACACTCTTGCTGCTTCCGGAAAAGATTACAATTGGAGCGTTGCGGGAATTAGGGCCGATCATGTGCTGCGATTGAAAGAAGAAACACTTCAAAAGATGGTGCAAAGCGGCTGTCGGAATATCGATATAGGTGTTGAATCTGGTAATCCTAGAATATTAAAACTTATGAAGAAAGATACCACTGTTGATGTTGTCATGAGAACAAACAGGAAAATGAGCAAGTATCCTATTATTATCAAGTATACGTTCATGGGTGGTTTCCCTACAGAAACAGAAGAGGAATTCCGTGATACTTTAAAGCTCCGTCGGATCCTGCAGGAAGAAAATGAATATGCGACCGCACCGCTTTTCTTCTACACGCCGTTCCATGATACGCCTCTCTATCCGATAGCCATTAAAAATGGTTTTAAACCGCCGCGATCGTTAAAAGACTGGTCTGATTTCAATTATAATACCTGGTATAGAAAATATCCTTGCTGGCTTACAAAAAGAATGATTCAGCTGGTAGAAAATGCTGCTTTTCTTTCGTATTTTTCGAATAAAAAATTGGATTATAAATATACTAATCCGCTGTTTAATGCCCTTTTTAAAGCATATTATCCTTTGGCAAAATTCCGCTACGATCACGATTTTTATGGAATTATGGTTGAGAAACATGCTGCGAATTTTGTTGCCAAGATGAATGAAAAATTTACATTATTTGGCCGTTTTCAAAAGAACAATAAGCCCAAAAAAGTAGACCCTTTCGCTGTTCAAGAAGTTTCTGAAGCATCGTAAGTACGTAGCTTCGTAAGTACGTATGGAGCATCAAACACGCGCGGATCAGCCGTTATGCGTTTTTCATTATATCTATTACAGTACCACAATGGTTATAAATAATTAAATTCAACCTTCATCTTTATAATCTTTATTTTCAATGCACATTAATGTGCAATAATTACTCGCTGTATTATAATTCCCTGTTGTAAAGTAAACAAAAACATAACCAGAAGAAACATAAAAAAAAAGTGGTTGAATATGACTCCTCCAACAGAAGCTGCTGTCAAATATGATGAATCTGACGATTCCCTTACAGGGATGACTCAATACAATCTTTCTGAACATGATGGTAAGAAATGTTGCAATTCGCTGAGTGATTGTGATTCGCAGTGCAAGGATCATGTCAAGGACGATGGTTTATCACCTAAGACAAAAAGTTTAAAGTCAAAATTTCTGCAATCCAAAGTGCCTGCTCGGGTGCTGTTCATACAAGATGTTTGGTACCCTTTACAAGGCGTCATGAATTTGTCGGCATCGCTGAAATTGGCCGGCCATACACCAGATGTTGCTGTGGGTGACGATCAACATATTCTAGATGAGATTAGTAAATTTAAACCACATATTGTGGCCATGTCTTCCATGACGGCGTATAGGAGCTTTATGCTTCGCATGACCAAGGAAATTAAAAATCGAAAATGGCCTTGCTTAACTGTCGTAGGCGGATTTGACAGTTCTTTCTTTCCAGAGATTATCGACCAGGTTCCTGAAATAGATGTCCTTTGCCGGGGTGAAGGAAATGACGCGATGGTTGAATTGGCAACAAAACTTGTTGCAGGGGAAGATTATTCTGAGATTAAGAACCTCTGGGTGCGGAAGGGCGATACTATTGTTAAAAATCCGCTTGCACCTTTTATTGACATGAACGAAAAACCTTTTGACGATCATGCCGTCTATCGAAATAAATATCAATATTTTAGAGATATTGAATTTGTACAAGTTATGGCAGGAAGAGGATGCCCGTACCGCTGTGCATATTGTTTTAATCACAAATACCAGGAGATGTATCTTTCTGTAAGCAAACGATATCCAAGTCTCCGTGATCCTGAAATAGTTGTTAACGAAGTAGAATATTTAAAAAATAAATATGGATACAAAACGATCTTTTTTAATGATAGTACGCTCGGCTATAATAAAGAATGGCTTATTGAGTTCTGCCGCCAGTATAAAGAAAGAGGCGTTAATATTCCGTTTACCATAAATATGTGCGCTAATGAAGTATCTGAGGATGTCGCAAAAGCGTTGGGAGATACCAAGTTCTGCTACTTGGTACGTATCGGATTAGAACATGGAAATGAAAAGTTCAGAAAGAATGTCCTTCGAAAGAATGTCACAAATCAGCAATTGATTGATGCAACAAACAGATTAGGCGAGAATGGTGTTCCTGTATCGTATCAATTTATGATGGGATTACCCGGTGAAACTTTTGAGATGGCGGAAGAAACGCTCCAGTTTGCTTCTACGATTTCCCGTAAAGATTCAATCCGCGCGGTAAATATCTTTAAACCATTTCCCAAGTTGGATCTAGCTGATTATGGTGTTGCCATTGGCCAATATGATCCAAATGATATTGGAGCTGAAGATGCGATGGGAGCCATTGGGACAAGAGATTCAACTTTAAATGATTGTTTCCGACGGGATAGTGAAGGGAAAAAAATAGTTAAGTTAGCTCGATGGGCACACGTCTACATGAATTTTCCTTTCACGCGACCGCTTATCAGAAAAGTTTTTGTAAATCTTCCTGATAATTGGATGTATAAAAAAGTGTGGTATTATACTGATATATTTTATACAAGCAGACATCATATCAATGCTTCACCAAAATATATCCTCAAGTTTATCACAAAGCATTTATTTAAACCGGTTCGATAATTTGGTTATTATTTCTTATTTTTTCTTTATGTTTTTGTTTACGTGTTTATCATTGGATCTTTATGATGCTTTATTGTCTTGATGTACTTCTTTATAATAAGGATGATGAGGCACGTCGTTAAAATACTCTTGCCAATATACAAATTCTTGGTAATCCGTGATATTAAGAAGTGAAATAAATTTGTCTACTTCAAACACGATGACTTTCTTTCCTTCTTCAATCAGTTTATTAATTGCGGTGAGAAAAGAGTAGGTCCGTGAATCTTGCTTTTCTGTCCCTTCTGGAGTTTCCTGAATATTCTTTTTGATTGATGTGAATAAATCTGCCGCTTTTTTGTAGATGACCGTTCCGGTAAAGGCATAATCTCTATATGGTTGTTCTGAAATCACCATCTTTTCGGAGACTTTTTCGACAACACCATTTTTAAGTTTAATATAAGAATGGTTATGCGGATTCCTGAGTACGCATTCGTGATGCGTAAAACATAAGAGGATGACGTCTATATCTTCATTTTCCATCAGATGGGATAATCGCCTTTCATCATATTCCAGGATATAAGAACACCCGGATAGGCATACAGGTGCATCAGAGTCGACTATATCTTCCACATTCAGTATCGTTAAAGCATTTCCTTCTGTTTTTGCATTGAGAGTGACAAGTTCAGAATTATAAAAGATCCCTTTCAGCAATGTGTCTAATTGATATTGTTTTTTATGGTTTTCCAAGCAGATAAAGATGTTTCGTATACCTTTAGGATATGACCTTACTGTTGAAGTAATTAAGGGCTGGTTCATTATGGGGATAAGAAAGTTAGGTGCATCAAAACTGAGTGATTTGAACTCTCTTTTATCTCCGGCAATAGGAAATATGTTGGTTGTCTTAATGTTTACATTATTGAATCCAACAACTTGTCCTGATTGCCTGAAAAAAAATTCAGACCAAAATTTATATATCTCATAATCTCGAGGAGTGCCAAGACAAATAAATTTTTCAACTTCGTAATTCAAAATGTTCAAGCCTGCTTGAATCATGAGGATGTAAGGAAGCGTTACATACGCTTCTCCTTTTACATTCATTCCTAAATCCATGACCTGCTTTGCGTATTTTTTCAACAGCGATCCATTTTTAAAATAATACGTGCCGGTGCTGGCATAATCATTCATTCGATTTTCAGAAAAAGGCTCTTTTTCTCTCAATTCAGTGATATAATTCTCTTTGTCTGCTTTCAAATAGGCGTAATAAGTATCTCCCAGCGACGCTGGATGGAACCCTTTAAACGAAGGGATTGCTCCAGCGCAAGGAATGCTTCGCACCTTTGCCAGAAAGTCTTCATAGTTCCATTGCACCACAAAATCACAATAATTAACAATTACTTCTTCATCATCTTCGATGAGATTAAAAGCATGGGAACAAGTATGGATGGGTCCTCCAGCAATTTGTTCATCTGTGACAGATATGATTTTATACTTTGGTACTAATTTCGTAATAATCTCCTGCATATTTGTCGTTTGTAAGTGATGTTCGTTACAGATGAAGATAAATTCATCTTGCGGAGAAAAGAGGTTCACAACATGCTGGATCATCGGCTTGCCGTCAATTTCAATTAATGGTTTTGGTCCATGAAAAGCAGCGTCATTATACCTTTTTCCTTTTCCAGACATAGGGATGATTATTTTCATTCTTGCCACGCTTGGATGTCGTCTGTAAGAACTGCATCAACAGGGTTGTCTTGGAGAATTTTTTTTGTTTTCTCGATTTCATTGCGCTTCAGCAGTTCTGGAGAAACTATACATAACTTAAAGTGCTTTCGTAATCGCTGGAAAGCATTATTTTCAATAGGAAGACGTGTTAGATTATCGATGAAGACCCACTCCACTTTTCCTTTCAGTGCAAGGCAGGTTTCAATAGATTCCAATTCAGAATATCTCACGGCGATC
>JAGVYN010000004.1 GCA_018303265.1 Candidatus Woesearchaeota archaeon | reverse complement strand
GTCAGAAATAACCAGAAGTAACGGCTTGTAAAATTTACGCATCCAGAATTGGAAGAGAGGAGCGTCATACGTTCGTGCCCATTTGTCAAAAAAGGCTTCGTTCTCACGGCGTTTTGTATTCATCTTTTCTTCTCCAGGATCTTGCAACAGTATTCTTCCATATGGGCATCAATAAATTCCAAAAGTGGTTTGATTGTTTTCTTATTCACAGAATAATAACGATATTTTCCTTGCTTTTCCATAAAGACCATGCCGTGATGTTCTAGTACTTTGAGATTATGTGAGACCATGGTTTGCTCAAATCCTGTAGCTTTGCAGATTTCTCCTACGTTCTTTTTTCCTTGCCGTAATATGTTGATGATCTGCAATCTATTTGGATTAGCCAAAGCTCCAAAAAAAAACTTGTACGTGTCTATGGGATGGTTCATGATATGACAAAAATATCATGTGATATATAAATCTTGTGACATTAATTTTAAAAAATGTGTTTTTTGAATTAACCTAAGAATCTCGGACTTTCCACTCTCTCATAATTATTATTTAATAATTTTTATAATTTTAACAGGGCAGTATTCCGCGGCTTTACTTATATCATTAACCTCAACTAGAGATATCTCTCGTTGATATATCTTTTTTTTACCAACAGCATTAATTAAGTTTGATTTGCCATCGAGCGCTGAAATTTTCCAAAAATGCGGAGCATATTCTACGCAAGAATTACATCCGATACACTTTTCTCGGTAATGAAGTACTTTAGGCATATTATTTCTTGGTAATATTATTCAATACATAAATCTTGTCGTTGGGCCTAATTTTTTCTTTGATGTGCAATGTTATGTTATCACCTTTCCTGGCCTCTGTAATTTTTTTATTATTAAGAAACATACTCCTTACTTTCTGTTGTATGACACCAGTAGTAGGGCCGGTAATTAAGATTTCCTGATCTGTTGAAATTCCACCAGTTTCTAATTTAATGTAACCAACTTTCGCTTTTTGGAAGTAGTTCCTAACCCGTCCTACATATATTTTTTCTATCGTAGATTGGCTTCCATAGCTTCCACTCCATTCCCCTAATTTCTTGCCAAGATAATATCCGCCATGCCAGAAACCTCTATTAAAAACTGTTTCTAATCGCTTTGTCCAGGAATCTATCTTTTCTTGAGTATAAGAACCAGCAAAATAGCTTTCTGCCGCTTCTCGATAACAATTAACAGTGACGTCCACATATTCTGGAGATCTTCCCCTGCCTTCAATTTTGAAAACAGAAACCCCCGCTTCAATTAATTTATCGATAAATCCAATTGTGCAAAGATCTTTAGGGGACATAATATACTTATTATCAATTTTCAACTCATCCCCTGTCTCTTCATCTTTTATGATATAAGATCTCCGGCAGTTTTGCAGGCACGCGCCCCTGTTGGCGGAGGCATTATAGACAGCAAGGCTCATATAACATTTTCCCGAAATTGCAACACATAATGCCCCATGTACAAATATTTCAATCTTAACTAAATTCCCAGAAGGACCAATAATATTTTCTTTCTTTATTTTGTTACAAATAACGGCAATTTGTTTTAATGTCAGTTCTCTTGCTAAGACCATCACATCAGCAAATTGCGCATAAAATTTAACTGCTTCCATGTTGGTGATATTTGTCTGTGTTGACATATGAACTTCAAGCCCTATGGAGCGGGCGTATTGCAGAGCGGCGATATCTGAAAGAATTACGGCCGTGAGACCAGATTTTTTTGCAGTGTCGCAAATTCTTCTCATTAATCTTAGATCGTGGTCATACATAACTGTGTTGAGCGCCAAACAGGCTTTCACGTTATTCTTTCGACAGATCTTAATAATTTTTGTAAGATCTTGCATGGTAAAGTTATTAGCTGCTCTGGCTCTCATGTTCAATTGTTCTACGCCAAGATAAACAGAATGAGTTCCTGCGTTAATTGCCGCCATCAAAGACTCGTATGATCCAGCAGGTGCCATTATTTCAATTGATTTAGTCATTTTTCTAACCACTGTTATCTGTATTTTTGGGATTACTTTTTTTAGTAAATAATATTTAATAAATAATATAATCACTTTTCTTTCGTTTTTTTTATATTTTTCTTTTAGATCTGAAGAATTATGTCCAATAACCCTATGGAAAGATACGAACAGTTTCTCTAAAAGAGGACATTCTAAATATCCTGGTCAAGAAGGGGGAAATTAAGAAAAAAAAAATTATTGTGCGGTCATTTCAGCTGTCTGCCATAGCTGCCGTACATCAGAAAAAAAACACCAAAGATTCCTACGGCAATTGCGTCATAAAACCAAAACTCGGTTGCAATGCCCCAGATGGTGGCTGAAAGCAACAATGCACTCCATCCAATTAAATATGTTACTAAACCGCAAAAAATTGAAATCCATGCCAACAATTTCCAAACATCCATATCTTTCACCTCTTTTCTTTCCTATCTATTTATGTTTATTTTCCTTCCAATTCAAGTTTTTTTTAAATTTTTGTTTTTTTGCCCTGTTTTTATCTTAACTAGTCTGTACCATCGTGTGTGTTCATAGATGCTTGACCACAACATTCCAACTGTAAAGGCAAACAGTAATTCTTCAAGAGGCACTCCCCAAATTAATATTCCCGAAATGGCCGTAAGATTCCACACGTCTTGAACAAAACGGGGATATGCCAGGCCAAATACTATGAAGAATACAAAATAAAGCGAAAGAAAAGAGAACCCTCCGACAACTATCTTACGGCTCAAGTCAGGCCGGCAAAGAATTGCTGCTATTCCGCCCGCAAACATCGCTATACTTGCGGAATAGATAGGATTAAGGCTGGTAAATAATTGCAGAGGGAGAAAAACAAGGAGCGGAGAGAATAAGGCAAGCAGGTGGTACCTATGCATTTTTTTATGTTTTTCATGTCTGCGTATTTTTTCATGTTTTACTTTTACAAGAAGCTCATACAGTATTGCGCTGATCCCACCGATGGCAAAACTAAAAATGAAACTTTCAAGATCAAATCCGGTGTTTTGGGCTAAATCAAAAAGTGACGGCGGGTTCCAATATTGCGGAACAAATAATGGCTCAGTTAATCCCAGGAGCATGGTAAAAACACTTACCCAAAGCATTTCTTTTCGCGCCTTTGGTTTGAGAAAGAATATAAGAAGCCATAGTACTAATAACCCTAGCGATCCTACCAGCCATGGGTTTACGATGCTCATTGTTTTCCTTTCACCTTTTTTGCGTGAGGTCCAATTTAATAGGGTAAGAAACAAAACTTTTTATAGTTTTGTACTTTCTTTTTCTTAAAAAGGGAAAAACGGCAGAAGAGAAAAATGGCAGATGCGCTTCAGATCTTGTTACAAATAAGCATAATTCTTCTTGGCGGCACGCTTTTATCCTTGCTTGCTACAAAAATTCGTGTTCCTGAAATCTTATTATTTATCTTATTTGGCTTTGGGCTGCAGCAATTTTCCCAAAAGGTGTATCCTTTCTTTGATCTTCCCTACATCTTCATTGCGACGACTGGTTTGCTCGTTCTCGCATTGCAGATATTTGAAGGAAGCGCCAATATCAGCTTTCGAGCTCTTGATAAGTCTTCTGCGACCGCATTAAAATTAGTGTTTATCAACACTGTATTTCATATGATTTTATTTACCGCAGCTGCGTGGGCTATTCTCAGAAACTCCTTGCCGCTTGCGGCCTTGTTCGCCGCCATTTTCGTGGGAACCAGCGCGCCCATCACCCTTGCTTTACTGAAAAATGCGAGAGGATACGTGTTCAGTCTTCTGCGCTTTGAATCGCTGCTCAATACTCCATTCAACGCGCTGTTTCCTTTTCTGATAATTGATATTTTCTTTGGAGGGGGCGTTGAAAATGCGGTAGAGCCCGTTAAAACATTCCTCTTACAAATAGTCGTGGGCATTGGCGTAGGCGTGCTTGCCGGCCTTATCTTGTTTAAGCTAAGCCGTAGGATTTATTCGAAAATTTACTCTCCGTTAGCGGTGCTGATCGCCTCGCTTCTTACGTATGCGCTGGCAGAGACGCTGGGAGGGACAGGAGTTCTTGCGGTGATGGCCCTGGGCTTATTATTTGGCAACTTGTACATTAAACAGCGGGAACAGATGTTAGAAGTGGAAAGCGTCTTCTCCCGATCCGTCTACATTTTGTTGCTGGTATTATTTGGCACCCTTCTTTCGTTTCCTCTTACGGCTCTCTTTTTACTCAAAGTGCTGCTCTTATTAGTTGCGTACCTTATCGTACGGTACCTAAGCATCGCCGTCAGCCTCCGTCGCCTTTCTCAAAGAGAAAAAATATATATGTCGCTCATGGGCCCTAATGGGGTGACTTCCATCTCCATCATGGTGGTCATTGCCACGCTGGAGATTGCCGGTATAGAAACAATTTTAGAACTATTTGGAGCTTTCCTTCTTAGCCAGTTAGTTCTTTCAAGCGTCACGGCTCTTTTGACAAAAAGGATTATGCCGCAAAAACAAAAAATAAATTCATGACATAAACCTACATTAAGGGGAGACATTTCTAAATAAAGAATAAACTAATAAGTGGGGCTCTTACTTCAAATAACCTGTCTTCTGAATACCATAAATTCCTTCAAACATATCAATAAGTCTTTTTTGATCATAATCTCTAAATAATCTACTTACCCCTGATCCATCTTGGAATTTTTCCTTTGATGTTCCTTCAATAAAAACATCAAGTCCTTCTCTTTTAAACATTGCTCCGACAAGATGCTGTTTAATTGTATTATAGCTTGTGCTGTGAGGAACTCTTGTCATTACTCTTGCTACATCTCGGTTAAAATACGGAGCTTCTAATCTAAGTCCATAATGAGCAAATATTTTTCCCATCCTCGCAATAGCATGTTTTGGGAGTCCTCCCCTTCCTAATTGTCTATCTGTTTTTTTCAATCCAAAAGTCAAAGCTTCTCTAAATTGAACATCTCCTTTATCTTCAGTAGCATAACCAGAATCACGAGGATTATAGCCATAGTCGTTAATCATTTCATTCGGTCCTTCTCCACAGAAAACAGTTCTTATTCCTTCAACTGTAATAGCTTGACCTATCAAATACATCGCAGCAGCACAAAATAAGTTATCTTTCTTAGGATTTCCACTTATTTTTAATGATTCAAGTATAGCATTATCTAAATTGATGTCCTCTGCAATTTTTTTTGTATAACGCAAATCTTTCGTAGGACTATATCTTTGTAGTGTAATAGATGAACCAGAATCATTTTGATCTATTTTAACTTCTGATAAATCAATGTTGAATCTTTTAGCGAGTTCCCTACTTTTTACAACATCTTGGTCATCTTCATTGACTTTTAAAGTGAATGCAGTAACTTTTCTATCTTTAGCTTTTGAGAGTAAATATCCTACGCTCATACTATCCAATCCACCTGAAAGAAGTAATCCAACTTCAGAATCTGCAATGCTGGACAATCTTGCCTCTAATGATTCTTGCAATAGTCTTCTTACTGTTTTTCCAACATTCGCAATATCAGCATAATCTGTGGTCTCTTTTGGCTTATATCCTTGTAAAGTTGGTTCTCTTTCTTCCTCTTTTGGAGAAGCTGAGATAAAAGCAAAATCATCGATAGTCGTTCTGCTGTTGTTTGATACTGCCCTTACACGTTCCCAGGTAAATGTTCTCTGCTGTTTTTCTAAATAATCTTTAATATCTACAATATTATTAGCAACAATTAATTCTCCAGTTCTGATATCGCTGTAATAATGAAGAGGGTTTTCACCCAAAAAATCCCTTTCCAGAACTACTCCTGTATCAGTTTCTCTAAAAGTTGAGAAACGATAATCTAGATTAGGAAATACGTCCTCCTTTCTGAGATCCGTTACTGTAAACGTCTTTATCATATTACTCCTAAGCAGTTACACCACATATATTAAACTTCTTACTATTATTTTTTACAAAATCGTTAAATATATATACTAAACAATATTTATTACAATAATGGTAGTAAAGCTTGATGTAAAAGATAGAAAAATCCTCTATGAGTTAGATATCAATTCCCGTCAATCAAATTCAGAAATAGCCAAGAAAGTTGGGCTTTCTAAGCAAGTAGTAGGTTTCAGAATTAAACGATTGATTAAAGAAAAGATTATTTCCTTTTTCTATTCAGTCATTGACATTTCAAAACTTGGCTTTACTGTTCACAAAAATTTTCTTAGATTACAGAATTTAGATAGAGGCAAAGAAAAAGAGCTTATTGATTTTTTGGTAAATCACCCTAATGTGGTTTGGGTGGCAAGTTGTGACGGGAAATTTGACCTTGCTTTTGGAACATGGGCAAAAGACATGACTTTTCTTGATAAAACCATTACTGAATTAAACAAAAAATTTGGAGAATATATCGCAGAAAGACAAATAGCAACTATTATCAGAGGAGATTATTTTATTAGAGATTATTTGATACACAAAGAAAAACCAAGTGCATACAGAGAATCTTTTTTTGGTGCTATACCATCACCTGTTAAAATGGATAAAATAGACTGGAAAATTCTTGTTCTGTTAGGAAAAAATTCCAGAACGACAGTAGTAGAAATGGCATCAGAAGTTAAACTGAGTGCTGATGCTATCGCAGAAAGAATTAGAAAATTAGAGAAATCAGGAGTAATTAGGCATTATAACATTGTTCCTAATGAATCAAAGTATCCTTACCTACACTATAAAGTATTAGTCGGATTCAGGAATATATCTGAAGAAAGAGAACGATCTCTAAGAGAATATTGCAGAACAAACTCAAATATAGTTTACATAGTAAAATCCCTAGGTCCATGGGAATTTGAGATAGATATGGAAGTAGAAAGTGCTGAACAATTTAGAGAGATTATGATGGATATTAAAACAAAATTCAATGAAATACTAAAAGACTATTCAACATTACAGATTTACCAAGTCCATAAATATAATTTCTGTCCAAGTATTCAGAGCCCCACTTAATGAAGAACTAATATGAAAAGAAATGTTCCCTATTAACTTTTAGCCACTAAAAATTATTTCGTATACTTTCATTTAAAGAACATTTATCTTTTTTTCTTTCCTTTGGCAGCGGCTTTTTTTGTTTTGCTTTTTTGAGCACGCATCTTGGCGAGCTTTTTCAACTTAGCAACTTTAGAATGTTTTGGTTTACTGCTTGGCGTGCGTCCTTTATACGTCTTTTTCTTACTTGACGTAGAACTCTTTGTCTTTCTCTTTACTACGCTCTTTTTCTTTGCCATATTATACTGGACTCGGTGAGGAAGTGGCCTGAAACAACGACCAAATCTAAACGGACCTATTGGTTTGTTTTACAGGTGATCTTCTTCGCCCCATACACAAGCTTTAACTGATACAGGTTACCTGCGGTGAGTTATAGTCCAGACACCGTGGCATTCGTTGAGCACCAGCCAGAGGCTGCTATGGTTGCATCCTTTCCAGGACAACCGAACTATCCATATTCTTTTTTGTTCAAAAGTGAGAGAAGTATAAATACATTTGTTAACCCTCTCCAATAGTTAAACTTCTTCTGACGCTACAAATGGTTGGCCGTATGTACCTACTTAAATTTTCCTTTCTTGGACCATCCTTCTATCGCCTTGCGAAGATGTTCCACGTTCTTCTCTAAGTCTCTTTCTAATTCTGTATACAGATGCACTGTTTCTGCCAATCTCTTTTTCTTTGCCTCAGGAAGAGCGTGCTTCTTTACAAAATTCAGCATTCTACTCATCTCATGTAGAAGTTTAACTTTATCATAACAGTAGTCATTGAGCATTGTATTTCACCTCTGGTTTTATTGATTCTTGTTATTAATCTTTAACAACGAGTGCAACCAGCACCATCCCAGGAAACTTTCTATCAAAGCAACCCAGCCAATTACTACAATGAGCCAATTGAGCCATACCAGAGTATACTGCGGTGTCCAGGGACCTAGCCACCAGAAAGCTAAGGCAAAACGCAGTATTCTATCCACTTTTCCTAAATTTTGTTTCATCGTATTTACCTCTTCTTGCTTTTGTTTACTTCATTCTCTTATTTTCTTTTTTGGTAACATAATAAATCCCGGTGATGATAAACAGAATTGCTAAAAGTGTTACACCGAGACCGCTGCCATACGACATCATATTATACCCACCGTAGAAACCCATCATTCCCATCATGCCAGTGTACCCTACTTGGCCTGATGTCAAGAGCACTAATGCTCCACCGATAATCTGTATCCAACCTAATATTTTCAAATCCATCTTAGTTCACCTCTTTTTTTCAGCCACAATATTTCCTGCTTCTTCTTATTGTCTTCTTATTGATATTTATTTCCTGCGCACAATTTTTCGTTATCTTTCTTAGGAAGTGGTTGGGATTAATATTCTTTTTGTTCTCAGAACTTTTATAAAATGCATTTGATTTCTGATGGAAAGTGATGATGTTATGAAAATATATGCGCTTTTTTTAGTGGTACTTTTCTGCTCTCTTTTTTTGCTGGTTGGGTGTACGCAACAGGCGCCATCGCAGCTTCCCTCACAGCAGATAGAAGATAAAGGTCTAAAACCTGCAGGAGAAAAAGCAGTCGTACATTGGAAGGAAGCAGCATTAACAGATGTTCGTACTGGCGAAACTTTCAAAATCAGTGACTTCATCGGCAAGAAAGTCATTTTGGAAAGTATGGCCGTGTGGTGTCCGGTTTGCACACAGCAGCAAAAAAATATCCAAAAATTGCATGAAGAAGTAGGTGATGCCGTTGTTTCCATTTCTGTAGATACCGATCCTAATGAGGATGTTCAACTCCTGAAAGATCACGTCCAGGCAAACGGGTTTACGTGGTCGTTTGCCGTCTCGCCTGTCGAGGTAACAAGAGCTTTAATTGAGGAATTTGGTGTGATTGTGGTCAACGCCCCTTCTGCTCCCATCATTTTGATTTGTGAAGACCAATCAACACGTCTTATGGAGAGCGGATTAAAATCAGTTGCTGAATTACAAGAAGAACTGGCCAAAGGGTGTTAAATGGTTATTGTTGACTTTCTTACTTCTTTTTGGCTTGGGTTATTAACCCCTTTAGGCGCGTTGTGCGTGCTCCCTTTACTACCTGGTTTTTTAGCTTACTTAGTGAATAAAATACATTCCAAAAAGAAGAAGGATGCATCAATCCTCGTGGTTGGCCTTCTGGCGTCTTCCGGCGTTATTATTTTTATGTTCGTGTTAGGATTGCTGTTCACGACCATTCTCCAGAAATCGTTAACTAAAGTGATTAGCATTGTTTCTCCCATTGCCTTTGGCCTGCTTGTGATTATCAGTCTCGTGTTAATCTTTAATATAGAAATCGGGAACTTTTTTCCTAAAGTTAAATTACCAGCTACAAAAAACCCCTCTCTTGGAGCTTTTGTCTTTGGTTTTTTTTTCGGCGCAATCGTAATTCCCTGCAATCCCGCTTTTATTGCGGCGATGTTCACCAAAACGGCGGCTGTTTCAGCAACAAGTTTTGTTGTTAACATCCTCAATTTTTTCTTTTTTGGGATGGGGATAGCCACGCCGATCTTCGCCTTTTCCCTTATTTCCGCTCAATCCAGCACCAAGGTCATTCGTTTTTTAACAAAATACAGAAAAACCATCAATATCATCGCTGGAATGATCATGTTAGCTGTTTCCTTATATTATTTATTTTTTGTATTTAAGATCCATCTCCTGTTGATGTAAAAGGAGATGGTAATTCAATGAACATAATCTGCATCAAAGAAAATTATAAATAGGGTTATGAATATTATATATGTAATTATGAATAATAGATATAAATAATCTATTAAATAATAAATGAGAAAAGTCCCAAGCATGAACAAAAAAATACTCTTTATTCTTCCTTTAGCCGTCATTTTACTTCTCCTTGTCAGTTGCGGAGAAAAATTCGGAAAAGATGTTGAACTACCAATGGTTGACAGGCCCATGGAACCTTCCGAAGAAGAGGGCATCCAGATAACGCCTGAAGGGGTGAAATATCTGGTTCATCCTGATAAGCTTCTTGCCGGTGGTCCGCCGAAAGACGGCATCCCTTCCATTGACAACCCTCGATTTGTTTCTGTACAAGAAGCTGACAATTGGATTAAAGATAATGAACTGGTCCTGGCCATTGCCTACAAAGGGGTAAAAAGAGTCTATCCTCTTCAAATCATGGTCTGGCATGAGATCGTCAATGATGTTATTGCCGGCGATTCTTTGTTAATTACCTATTGTCCTTTATGTGGTTCAGGGATTGCCTATGAACGAACGTTGATAATTGATGGGGAGAAGAAAGAAGTTGAGTTTGGCGTTTCGGGAAAATTGTATAATTCTAATCTGGTGATGTATGACCGGGAAACAGGGAGTTATTGGACACAGATTGATGGCCGGGCCATTGTCGGCGAACTTACAAATCGGCAACTGAAGGCTGTTTCCATCGACACTGTCGTCTGGCGCGATTGGAAGAAAGCGCATCCTGATTCCGAAGTGTTAAGCCAGGATACGGGATTTAGCAGAGCCTACGGAAGGGATCCGTATGGGAATTATTATGAAACGACGTTTGTGATGTTTCCCGTGGAGAATAAAGATGACCGCATTCATCCGAAAACTGTTGTTTTTGGGATTGAAGTGGATGGAGTGTATAAAGCGTACACAGAAGACGAGTTAAAAAAGGTTGGTTCGATCACTGATACGATTAATGACGTAACGATACTTTTAACTCGGGATGAAACCGGTGTGGTGAAAATAATAAACAAGAATACGAATGAAGAAATTGTTAAAGAGAGAGACTTCTGGTTCGCGTGGTATGCTTTCCATCCGGAGACGTTGGTGTATGGATGAGCAGCTCATGAATGACTTTATTATCATCAATAGATTTAAATAAGAAAATGGAGAAAAAAACAACCGTAAAAAGAGATTGGCGTATCTTCATCGCCAGTGTCTTTTTTGTACTTGGTTTTTCGGTAATTTTTTCATTGGTAGGTGTGCTCTTGCAGAGCGTCCTCGCCACGGTAGCATCTTCTGTGCAGATCTGGCTGGGAAGAATAGGCGGCGTGATTATTATTTCGTTTGGATTATATTTGTTAGGGTTACTTCGAATTTCCTTCCTGGAACAAGAACATAAACTTCACGTCAAACGAAAATTTCGGTCAATGTATCTTACATCGTTTGTGTTTGGCGCGGCCTTTGCGGTTGGCTGGACACCGTGCGTGGGAGCAGTTCTCGGTGCCATTCTTACCCTTGCTGTCACGCAACCAGGAACTGCCTTCCTTTTGATGTTATCATATTCTCTAGGGTTGGGAATCCCTTTTTTGCTTGTCGGCCTATTTACCAATCAAGCCCAGCGCATTATTACCAAATCCGGAAGATGGCTTACGTATGCACAGTATGTGTTTGGTATCGTTCTGATTCTGCTGGGAATTTTAGTGTTTACAAACCAATTAAGCAGAGTGGCGAATCTTGCGTTTGTTACAGATATTCTTACCAGTCTTAATCTTGGCGTGGGACTGGGCATGAGCGGTTTGAATACCGGGATTGCATTCTTTGCCGGTGTTGTTTCTTTTTTAAGCCCCTGTGTACTGCCATTAATACCTGCGTTTTTGTCGTATTTGGCTTCTGTTGGTGTGAAAAAATGAAATCAAAAACAATAGTATTAGTTATCATTCTTATTTTTGTTATAGCTGCCATTTACACGCTGGAACAAAGTAAAGTAGCCATTATTGATGAAGAAATGCCCGTTTCAGAGAAAGTAAATGGGTTGGAAGAAGCGGGAAAGGAATCTGCATCTGTTCAAGAACAACCACTCATTAAAGATGGAAAATATCCTCTCGCCCCAGAGTTAGTGGGCATTACTGGTTACATTAATGCAGAAGAAGGATTGCAGATCAAAGATTTCCGTGGAAAAGTTGTCTTAATTGATTTCTGGACGTACAGCTGCATCAATTGTATCCGTACACTTCCGCATCTTACCGCTTGGGATAAAAAATATAAAGATAAAGGGCTGGTCATTATCGGTGTGCACACGCCAGAGTTTGAGTTTGAAAAGGACACTGAAAATGTTAAGAACGCCATGGAAAAATATGGCATTGAATATAAAGTTGTGCAAGATAATAACTACCAAACTTGGAGAGCATTCAAGAATCGCTTCTGGCCTCACAAGTATTTAATCGATTCTGAAGGGTATATCCGTTACGATCATATCGGCGAAGGAAAATATGAAGAAACAGAAAAAGTCATTCAGGAATTATTAGCTGAAATTGATCAGGATGTGGAAGGGATGCCGTTAACCGGTGTGGAAGATACAACGCCTTTTGTTCTCACAACACCGGAGCTGTATGCTGGATATGGCTTTGCCCTTCCCCGCGGGCAAAATATTGGAAATAAAGAAGGATTACAACCAGGGAAGGAAATTAATTATCCCCTTCCAGCTGAAATTAAAGAAGATATTATTTATGTGGAGGGGCTCTGGAAAAGTAATGAAGATAATCTTGAAGCCAAAGGAACATCCTCCATTCTTCTTAATTTTATTGCCAATGATGTTAATATCGTCGCTGACAATCTGGATAAATCCGTTGAAGTTGAAATATTTGTTAATGAGAAATATATCACAAAAGAACAGGCAGGAAAAGACGTTCAATTTAAGGAAGGACGATCTTTTATCATAATTAATGAACCACGGTTGTATAATGTTGTTGATGGAGAGTATGGGAGATATACCTTGAAATTAACAACAGATGAAGGGTTTACGTTTCATGCCTTTACATTTGGGTAAATTGAAGTTATGAAGATCTAAAGTAACAGGTGATATACCTGCCGTCATCTTTTTTTACCTTTTCTTCACTGCTTTCTTTTTTGCCGCTTTTTTAGGTGCTGGTTGTGTTTTACTCAGGGCTTTCAGAATTTCCTCAGGGTCGTAACCAACAATAATTTTCCCGTTGATATCTAACACGGGAACGCCCATCTGTCCTGATTTTTCAATCATTTCAGTACGCGCTGTTTCATCTTCTACGACATTGTGTTCGGTATAGGGAATTTTCTTGCTTTTCAAGAATTCTTTTGTTTTCATGCACCACGGACAGGTTGGTGTGGTATAGATTTTAACAGCCATCGTTCCACCTCATTTTGTTTGAATATTTTGAAATGTGGTAATAATCATGATAGTATTTATTTTATCCTTTATAATTCTTTTTGGTTATAAGAAAAAAAACGCCACCGCCCGGACTTTCAACAGTCTCCAAGACTTATGAGCGGGAACGCGAGTGACCGCGAATCCCCCTACCAGATCTGGGAGATCTGATTTGAACCGGGATATCCTTGCGGAAACAGGTTCTCTCTCAGACTTTGACAAATCTCTTGGTGACGACGCGAAGCGCCTGTCGCCGTTTTTACCAGATTTTGCTAAAATCTGTTCAAGACCTGCGCAATACCAGATTATGCGACGGTGGCACAAAAAGAGAATTTTAGTTAGCTTTTATAAAAGTTTATCCAAAAAAAGAAAGAAGACCTCTCTTTACTTCAACCTTATCACTTCTAAATTCTTCGGTGCAATCGTTTCAATGCGGTAAGCTTTATGGATAGAGCTTGCCAAATCTAAACATCGAGACGATTCTCCATGCACGACAATGACTTTCCGCGGCTGCGGATTGCATCGTTTCACATAATTCATCAATTGCCGTCGGTCGGAATGGTTCGTGATTTCTACTTTATGCACATCCATCTTTACTTGTAATAATTGCGGCCTTCCATTTTCATGGAACATGATTTCTTTCTCCCCGCTGCGCACCCGATAGCCCAAACTTCCGGGAGGCTGGTAGCATGTAAAAATAAGGGAATGTTTACTTCCCTCCGCGAATCCTTTGAAATATTCTACCGAGGGGCCGCCGGTCATCATTCCTGAAGTAGCCAAAATTAAACAAGGTCCTTCCTCCAGCATCACAGCCTTTCGTTCTTTCTGCGAACCAATTTGCTTAAAAATGGGTGAAAGGAAGGGGTTGTTTTCTTTATGGAAGATCTGCTGCCGTAAATTGTGGTTTAAATATTCCGGGTATGCGGTATGAATTGCGGAAATATCCCATAACATCCCATCAATATAGATAGGTGCTTGAGGGATTTTTTCTTCTCGCATGAGACGTTCCACAATGACCATCACTTCCTGCGCCCGTCCTGATCCTAACACCGGCATTAACACCTTGCCTCCACGCTTAAATGTCTCCTGAACCACGTTAACCATGTAATCATCAGCTTCCTGTTCAGCCATGACATTTTCCTTGCCGCCGTACGTGGATTCTATCATCAATGTTTCAATGCGTGGGAATTGCGTATTGCCAGGCTCTAGGACATTCGTCCGGCCATATTTCAAGTCGCCAGTATAAGCAAAATTGTGCAGCCCATTGCCGATATTGAAATGGACAATGGAACTTCCCAAAATGTGCCCGGCATTGTATAATGTTAAACGCACGTCTGGAGTGATATCACTTACCTCATCATAGTCAAGGCAAATGGTATGCAGGACCATCTGGCGTACTTCGTCGCTCGTGTAGATTGGTTCTTTTCCTTCCGCACGCTGAATTTTAATCATGTCCAGCTGCAATAAGGCCATCACATCCCTCGTTGGGGAGGTGCAATAAACAGGGCCTTTATACCCAAATTTGAACAAGTAAGGAATAAGCCCGGAATGGTCCAGATGAGAGTGCGTTACAACCACAGCATCAATCTCGCTAATGTTAAATTCCGGCGCATCCAGGTAGGGGTAGGTCTCTGTTCCTTCCTCACTGGGATCAATTCCACAGTCGATAATAATGCGTGATTCCGGCGTTTGTAATAAAAAGCATGTCCGTCCTACCTGTCTGCTTGCTCCCAAACACGATAAGCGGATCCATTCATGTTTCTTCTCCCGCAGCCAGCCATCGTAAATTCGATGCCCGGTTTTGTCCAGAAATTTCTTGCGGTAATCAGCATTTTCATAGAGTACGGAGCGAATGCTTTCAATCAGCTTGGAACGGATGGGAGGAACACGTTTTACGTGCGCTACCCAGAAGGTCTTGAGGGCAATCTCGCGCAACAATTCTCCTTGTTTCCCGATAACCAGCCCTGGTTTCTCGGCATGAATCACGACCTGCGAGCGGGGCGGGTCAAAAATGAATTCTGTTGCTCCGGCTTCATCAGGGATTATTTTTTTGATCTGTTTTTCGGCTTTTTCAGGTTCCATACATAGGGATGGATGCGGACGAAGTTCAATCCGTTTCTTAAACTCCCGCACGGCGTCACGGATGGTTCCTTTATTATCATTAAAATAATCTACATCTTTGGTGTAGATGACAATGTTTGCTCCTTCAAATGCAGCATCATCTACTTTGCCTTCTGGCAGTACTTTTGTAATTTCTTTTAAAATGTCTGGCATTGTGATCTTTTAAATATTTTTTTTAACTAGACATAGCACTTTCAGAAATGAGATATTTCTGTATATTTGCTATTGTAAAATTTATTCATCTAGATTGTTTCATATAAAAATTATAACTTAATATCTCCTATTAAAATATCATAACCTTGCTTCTATTTCTTTCTGGATCACTCGCTTAATCTCTTTCTCATCAATGACAATAACATCAACACCATTTCCTGAAGCGCTGTCCCGCTGCAAAGCCGTGTCAACTGCTTTTACTGCTAATTTTGTTGCTTCTACTGTGGACATGCCTGGTTTATATTGTGTTTCTAATACACCATAGGCAAAAACAGAGCCTGATCCTGAGGATACAAAATCTGTAATCCTGGTAACACTTCCATCTGGAAACAAGTCATACAAGTGAATCCCTTCGGTATCCTTTCCTCCAAGTAAAAAATGGGCGATTCCCGGGAACATGCTCATCCTGCGGAGATTGCTATATAATAACCCGCCAAGCAAATTTGCTGCTTCTTTGGTTGTTGGTCTTTTTGCCGTCCGCACTTCTTTTAATTTTAACTCAGCCCGAATTAACTTTATCAACAGCTGAGCATCGGAGACAACTCCGGCGAT
>JAGVYN010000003.1 GCA_018303265.1 Candidatus Woesearchaeota archaeon | reverse complement strand
CCTGCGCCGGGCAAAAGGAGATGACATGCTCACGCTGGAAACAACGGAAGATAATAAACTGAAAATCCAGCTTAAAAGTAACACGACCCGGTCTTTCTCTATCCCCACTCTCGATCTGGAAGATAAAGAACAGAGGGTACCTGAATTGCAGTTCCCTCTCGCCATCCATACTACTTCTGAAATTCTCGCGGAAGCAATTGAGGACGTCAGCGTCGTTGCCGAATCAGTCACCTTTCTGGGAGACAAGGAACAGCTTTCCGTGAAAGCAGAGGGAGATCTATCCAAAGCGTTTATTGAAATAAAAAATGATGAGTCAACTACCATAAAAACTGATTCCGCAGATAAACTCAAAGCAAAGTATTCATTGGAATATTTGAAGAAAATGATCGCTGGCGGGAAATTAAGCGATACGGTTTCGTTGTATTTTAATACTGATTATCCATTGAAGTTGGAATATAAAGTAACAGACAGGCTGTTATTAAGTTTCATTCTGGCTCCAAGGGTGGATAATGATTAAAGAATGCTTATTATTCTATGTGTTTAATAACCTATTTGTGCCACTATACAGTGGTATTAAAAGAAATGTTTATAAAACTGGCCTCTTTTTCTCATTAAAATGTTATACGACGAATATAAAGGATGTATCGTAAGAATAGCACTAAATCAAGCGGCATGTCAAGGTCTTGATTATGTTGGAAGAGTCAAGGCGACAGACAATGACTTCCTTAAGTTAGGTTATTATGCAAGGGTGGATTACCGGGTTAGTGGACTTGAACGGGCCGTAGAGGAAATAAAAAACAAAGAGAGCGGCCGCAGAAAAAAAAAGATGGACCATGGAGAATTGATAAACAAGCTTATTATCGCCACAATAAAACTTATAGAATAAATCTATTTAAGTTTCCAAAAAAATACCTTTTTTATATTAAAGGACTTGTTTTCCACGCCTTGGCGACCGCGGCAGCCACGGCCGGAACAACGGATTTGTCAAGCGGATTGGGTAAAATCATATCTTTTGTAGGAATTTTAACTAAGTTGGCTAAAGCATTGACGGCAGCAAGTTTCATTTGTTCTGTGATTTTGGAAGCGCGGCTATCTAATGCTCCGCGGAAAATGCCGGGAAAAGCCAGAACGTTATTCACTTGATTAGGATAATCAGAACGGCCCGTGGCGACAACGGCGGCACCCGCAGCATGGGCATCCTCCGGCAGGATTTCCGGATCAGGATTGGCCATCGCATACCATCTCTCGAGAAACAAGATTTTTCACGGAAACGCCAATAAAAAGATCAGCTCCTTTCAAGGCATCAGCAAGGGAACCTTGTTGCTTATTCGTGTTGGTGATACGCACAAGTTCTTGTTTGTTGGCATCGAGAGACAGACGGCCTTCATATAATATGCCCTTGCTGTCGCAGAGGACGATATTTTTGGGCGAAACACCACTCGTAAGCAATAATTTGGTAATGGCGGTGCCTGCCGCACCCGCTCCCTGAAGAACCACGCGGATAGCCTGTATCTTCTTGTTAACAACTTTCAAGGCATTCATGACCCCGGCAAGAACGACCACGGCCGTGCCGTGCTGGTCATCATGCATCACGGGAATACCTAAATCCTGCAGGCGTGATTCAACCTCAAAACATTCAGGGGCTTTGAAATCTTCAAGATTAATGCCGCCAAAAACCGGAGCGATATTCTTTACGGTTTCAACTGTTAATTCAATATCTTGTGAAGCCAGGCATATAGGAAAAGCATCAATGTCGGCAAATTCTTTGAATAAAATACATTTCCCTTCCATTACTGGAAGAGCCGCGGCTGCGCCAATATTCCCCAAGCCAAGGACCGCAGAACCGTCCGAGATAACGGCAACCGAATTATGTTTTAGCGTCAGATCGTACACGGCATCGGGATTCTTAAAAATCTCTCTGCAGGGTTCCGCAACACCTGGTGTATACGCGAGAGAGAGGTCGTGCTTTGTTTTCAAAGGGACTTTTGATTCTACCTTTAATTTTCCTTGCATTTTTTTATGAAGTTGCAAAGATTCTTCGTAATAATTTACCATACGTTTTAAATTCTTAAGAAAACTATATAAAGTTTTAGTTCTTGGATTCAGATGGCGCACTTTCTTTGGCATCAAAAAGATAGAACAGCTTTGCTAAGATATTATTTTTCAGTTTTGATTGTACTTTTGTGTCCATGCTCCATTGGTCTTTTCCATGCAAAAACAAAGAAAAAGTTGCCACTGCTATGCCAAAATCCCGGATGGCGACATCATTGTACCCTAAGGAAAAGGCGATGATGAGCACATGCACAAATAACAGTAACGCTGCCCATCTGGTGAACAATCCTAACAACAACAAAAACCCAAAAATCGTTTCAAATAAGCTTGATAACAAGATAATTGTTGCGGGTGGAACTGGCAGGGTGGAAGCCCATTGGGGCAAATACCCCATGAGTAATGTGGGATCAACTAATTGACTTATGCCAAACCACAGAAAAAGAAGAGCCAGACCCATTCGTAATACCAGCGGAGCGTATTTTTCTTTCATTTTCTGAGGGAATGTATTGTTTTTTATAATTTATTCGGTTTAAAAAAATGTATACCAATACTTTTTAATGATAAACTTTAAACAAGAATACACAAATATTAATAAAACAATAAATCTTCTTAATTAAAATGAATAATAAAAAAATAGGAGTATCATTACTCGTGTTAAGTGTTATTCTTCTCATCATTTTCGTTGTTATTATCCGGGTTCTTAATCAAGAAATTGAAGCGCTGGGGTGTTTTGAACGGCCTGGATGCCAAACAATTGAAACTTCATTAACAATCGTCCATTTCGCTTTCGGGGTATTTGGCTTTCTCTTTGCCTTAAGTTTTTACCTTTTCTTCTTCAGCAAAGGAGATGAAGCGATCGTCCAGCGTTTAGAAAACGATTCCCTCCGCAATTTAGAGAAAGAAAAATTATCTATTCTTCTCAAAGGGTTGGATGAATTTGAAAAAGAAGTCATAACGGCTGTTCGCGAACAAGAAGGAATTACCCAAAATACGCTTCGATTGCGGGTTGATATGTCTAAAGCAAAATTAAGTCAAGTTCTCGGAAATTTAGAAAAAAAAGGATTAATAAAGAGAGAAAAGGAAAGAAAAACATTCGCTGTCTATCTAAGAGAAAAATTGTAGCTGTGAACGGTAAAACCCAAGAATTTTCATGATTTGGCATTTAAAACGTGTTGTGTTTCTACCCAAAAGATAAATAAATAAAACTACTTTTCATAACCAAAAAGACCGGAGGATTTAACTATGGAGGAACATCAAAAAATGGAAGAACATCAAAAACAAACATCAGATCATCCAAAGAAGAAAGATAATTCTGATCGATTCTGGAAAATTACCACTGGAGTTGTAATCGTATTACTCGCTTTTTTCATGTTTAAAGAAGGGTATTTTGGAAACGGGAGTAATAATAATGCCGCGACGGGACAAGCCGTCGCTGCCCCGGACGCGCCATCTCCTACAGTGGACATGAAAGCATTGCTTGATGATGACACGGTAAAAGGAGATCTAGATGCGCCCGTGACCATTATCGAATGGAGCGACTTTGAATGTCCTTTCTGTGGACGGTTCTACACAGACACATTATCATTAATTGAAAAAGAATACATTGATACGGGAAAGGTAAAACTAGTCTATCGTGACTTCCCTCTCAGTTTCCATGCCAATGCCCAGAAAGCGGCGGAAGCGGCGGAATGCGCAGGAGAACAAGGAAAATATTGGGAAATGCATGACAAACTGTTTGAAAACGGCGTCAGCGGCGGGGTAACTTCGTTCAAGCAATACGCAAATGATCTTGGCTTGAAGACAACTGAATTTAACAAATGCCTTGATTCAGGACAAATGGCCTCAGAAGTGCGCAAGGATTTCGCGGATGGTTCCGCGGCAGGAATCCAAGGGACGCCTGGTTTTCTGGTTAATGGACAATTGATAAGCGGTGCGCAGCCGTTCAGTGTCTTTAAACAAGTGATTGACAGTGCGTTGAATTAAATAATTTTTTTTTTATTTTTTATTTGATTTAAACTATGGACCCATTGCACAAGATCGGAGCGGCACTGCAAGAAGTGTATAAAAGAAGAAAGTATTATTTCTTCACGATTTTCTTCTCATTAACCATCTTTTCTCTGAATCCACTCTCCCAAAATTATTCCCTCCTCACGACAAACTTTTCTCTCTCATTAGCTTGGTCGCTCATTATCGCTTCTCCCTGGACTACATCGCTGTACGCATTCAGTATTCTCATCCTCCTTTCATTGTTAGCTGGTATTGTATTATCCCTCAGTATTTTCCTTGTCAAGAAACAGATTAAGTCTGGAATTGGTGTGGGGATTTCAGGTATTGTTGTAGGATTGCTTGCTCCGGCCTGCCCGGCATGTGCTTTTGGATTACTCAGTATTTTAGGTTTGGGAAGTTTTCTTGCACTACTCCCTTTTAAAGGAGCAGAGCTGGGAATTATGGGAATAATCCTTCTTGTTCTATCTATCTATTACTTATCAAACAAAATTACGGCAACGGTATGTCCGATTAGAAAGAAATAAGTACAAGAAAGAAGTGATTTTTTACTGGAGAGGGCATCCTGCCAATATACTTAACTGTTCAAGTTGCAGTTCACCGGACTTGCGAGTGCCATCCGCAAATTCCCAAGTAGGATACCCTTCAATCCCGGCCTGTTTACAAATTTCCGTTTGACCATTACCTCCGGGCAAGGAACATTCCACATAATTCATGTATTTCCAGCTGCCGCCAAACAACTCTTTTTGATTCTGACAGTGGCCGCACCAATAAGCTCCGTACATGGTTGTCCCCTTCTCAGTTAAACATTGCGCAAAAGTGTCATATTGAGAACTATTATTTCTCGTGAAGCCAACAATAACAATAACCAGAACAATGATAATGAGGCCCATCCACGTTGTTTTTTTCATTATTTTATTTATTTGGCCCTTCTTTTTATTAATGTTTTTGTTATTAAGCTGGATTACACTTACCTTAGATGTGAACCGACAAACAAAAGAAGAGTATTGACAAACAAGAGAACAGTTATGCCTGCGGAAATAAGGCAATAAAAACAATAATCGCGCAAGATGAAAAATTGGATTAAAACAAGGAGCAGTGAAACGAGTAGTGCTCCGGCGGCAGCAAGGAGCTGATAAAGATAAAGCGTGGTTACAGGAGTGAGAGGAGGAAGGGCATAGATCATCGAGAAAAGCATTCCCGTAAAAAAGAGCAGACCAAGAACTTCATTCCTGATCCCAAAAATACGGGACCATTTGCTTTCTGTCACCTTGCTGCAATCATGATCTAAAGGGCAGACCAGTGGTTTTTTCTGCCGATGTTTCCATGCCAGATACCCTGAATTGATTGCCCCGGCCAGGGAAAGAACAAAGAACGATGACGTTAAAGGGATGTTTACGATGCTCTTCTCCTCCGTTTCTCTTTTTGAGGTGCATTCTTTTTTCCAGATAACTTTTCTCTTTGTAAAATAGCTAACCCCACCGCTGCAAACAGGATCGCCACATCACGAAAGACAATATCCAGTCCCTGAATATTAACCGCAGTAATTAAAAAAAGAGTTGCCGCAGCAACGATGGCCGCTTCTTTCGCTTTCCATGCCGATAATAACCATAACGCAAGCAAGATTTCATATATTGAAAACGCAAATAAAAGAATGGTCACGGGAAGATTTTGCTGCACCCATAACGGAAAAAAACCAATCCACGCCGATGGATCAAGAAACGAAGAGAGAGCGGCATAGAGAAAGACCACAGCTAGCCCGATACGTAAAAAGAATGACGCAAGTTTGACGTTGCTCATTTTACAATCAGGGTTCCTCGCATTCCGCTATGCCCCGTTCCGCAAAACACGGAACAGAAGAAGCTAAACGTTCCTGTTTTATCAGCAACAAATTCCACTGCAATTGTTTTTCCCGGCTGGAGCTGCGCATTTACTCCAAACTCCGGCAGGTTAAAACCATGCGTAACATCCTCGCTGGTGATCGTTAATTTTACGGTATCGCCTTTGTTCACCGTTATTGACGAGGGTGTGAACTCCCAGCGTTTGGCGGTCATGGCGAACTCTTTCACTGTAGATTTCTCTGCAGTTTCGGGAGATGATTCTTCTACAGCTGTTTCTTCAGTTGGTTCAGATACTTTTTCAACGGGAACAGCTGCTTCTGATTCTCCTATTTGTTCTGTTTGGTCGATAGAAGAAGGACTGGATTTTTCCGTAGGCGCAGTTTTTTCAACGGCTACCTCTGTTGTGCAGCCCACCACCAAGACAGATAAAATAATTAATAACAGGACTATTGTTTTCTTCATAATATCACCTCATCAAAAAAGAAGAAGTTATGTTTATATTTAAAGATTGCTCTTAAGAACTTTTTCCCGCAGCTTGGTGCTTTTATGGATTGTCGGTTTATAGGGCTGCAGGCGCATAATTTCTGGATGCAATTCCAGGGAAGCTAGTTTTTCCGCAATATCCTTTTCACGTACCTGATGATCGTACCCTAAACAAATTACGTCCGGCTTTTTATCTTGGATAATGTGGAAATGGTCATCAGGATAGCCAAGAACGGCTTCATCCACAATCTTAAGGCTTTGGATCAATTTCAACCGTTCCTTTTCCGTGAAAATCGTTTCCTTCCGCTGCTGTTGTTTTGTTGCGTCCCGGGCAATGACCACGATCAAATAATCACCGTGCTCTTTCGCCTGTTCTAAATAATGAAGATGCCCCAAATGCAACAAATCAAAGGTGCCAAAGCACATTACTTTCTTCATTTGTTTCATTTTTCAACCAGCCTTGCTTCTTCAATTATTAATCTTCCGGAATGCGCCGAGCCCATTCTTTTTTTTGTTTGAGTTAATTCTATTTTTTTCATAAACAAAGGACAATCCAATACTAAAGACTCAAATTCCCCTCCTTCTCCACTAACATTAATTTTATTTTTCCCATGCAGTTTTTCTAAATCTGCAATCATTTGCTCATCAATTTTCCGACCAAGCCACTGCTCATCAAACCCATCAGCGGCGATGGCTGTTATAATCGCTTCAAAACCGTTTTGAACAATCTCTTTCATATGCTGCTCTTGCGGTTTGTGCCACAACGGAGAAAATATTTTTAATCCCAAATGGTCGCATATTTTTTCAATCCGATCGCGCTGGTAGGTAGAAAAGAGAGCGCCGCTCACGACCCCTTCGATTTTATACTCATCCTTTGCTTTCCGTAGGGCTTTTTCCAAATCCTGCAGTTCTTCTTCTTTTTTTCCTGCCGTTTCTTGTACAACTAAAGGCAGACCCATTGCTTCCGCCTGCAATTGTACCAATTCTGTTCCCGCCGTTTGGAACATGTAGGAATCCTGATTGTGCGATCTTAATGTTATAAGGCAGGTTAACTCATAATTCTGTTTTTTCATGATGTAGGCAGCGGAGGTGGAATCCTTGCCCGATGAGAATAACACCCCCAATTTCACATTATGCGTCGGGTAGAACATGCGTAAGTAGGCTGATTTTGACGGAAAGTTGTTTTGTTTTGCTAATTTTCCCAAGGCCTGATCAATCTTAGAGCCATATTGCGCGGCCGTTTTTTTACGAAGCGCGAATTCTTCTGGAATCAGTTTTTGGATGGCAATTTCCCTCAGGACATATTTGGTGATGGTTCCTTTTATTTTATATTGCCCGGGAATCTTAAGCGCATAGGCAACCAGCGCCCGATCCAAAAAAGGAAGACGTAATTCAAGATTATTGTCCATGGTGATAACATCATCCCTGTACAAATCCCGTTCATACATCTTCAACAGTCCGGAAACGCATTCTTGATTGATATTGGCAGATTGCTTATGCCGCTCATAGCCCGCAAAGATCTCCTCGCTGCCGAGACCGGAGAAAATTACTTTACACCCGTCTTCTTTTGCCAGTTCACAGGCAAGGTAAAAAGTGAGGGCAACTCCTACTTTCACAACATTGGAATCTTCAATTAACGGAACAATTTTTTGAAGGTAGTGAGGGATCTCTTCTTGTTTTATTTTTTTAATTTTAAGTTTGAGACCTAATTCTTCCGCCACTTTTTGTGCAGACACCAAGTCAGAAGGTTCTTGAGCATCCGTATCCAGAACAGCAGTGTAACACGTGAAATCGTATCCTCTATCTTTGAAATATTTTGCGAGATAAGTAGAATCAAGGCCTCCAGAAAATAAGAGGCCAAACTTTTTGTCAGGAATTCGCTTTTGAACGGCCTGATCAAGTAATCGTTGAGTTGTTTGTTTTATTTTTCCATAATCTTCTTCATGCTCAGGCACATATTCAAAAAAAGATCTTTTCTTCAGTTCAATTTTATGTTCATGGACATCATACACCAGAATACTTCTGGGGTTTAATTCCTGAATATCAATATACCCCAATTTTTCCAACACTTTCTTTTCAGAGGCAAAGGCAAAAGCATCAGCAGTGTGAACAAACCACAATGGTTTTTCGCCCAGAAGATCCCTGGCTAAGAAGAGTTGGTTGTCTTTGTAATAGGCAAAGGCAAACACGCCATCCAGCTTTTCAATATCATCCATGCCATATTTATCTAAAAAATGCAATAATAATTCGGCATCATTTTTGGCGCTGAAATGGTGTTGTTCATTTAACTCCTGCCAATTATAAATCTCGCAATTGGCCGTGAGAATTCCTTCCTTTTTGATTGGCTGAGGGATGTGGTTATTTATGGCGTGCAAGGTATGGCCAAGAGCATTTTTCTCAGCAAGTTTCAGAATATTTGATCCGTCTTTCCCCCTATTATGTAAGAGAGCGAGCGCTGTTTGTACTTGTACTTCCGCTTTAGGGTTATTGAATACGCCAATTATACCACACATAAGTGGTTATTTTAAGTAGTATTTTATAAAAGTTTAGAATAAATAAATTGGATGTAATGTGGATAGTTGCTAAAAAATAGCAAACCAATTTATTCCACTGATTTCTAAGAAACCCTATAACTCACTCAATGCAATTTCAATTTTCTCTACTATTCTCTTTGTATTCTCCAATAACTCTTTCAAGATGTTCTCATTGACAGCCGTTTCTGTTCCATATTGAAATTCTTCTCTGAGTGATTTTGCATCTTTTGAAGTCATTTGTTCTGTTGTTCTGATAAAAGCGATATCTTTCAGATCAAGATGTATCTTTTCTTCTTCTATCAAATATTCAACTGTATTTATCGTACATTCATGGTTCTTAGATTCATAACCAAGCTTGAAAAGTATTGCAAGCAACGCATGGTACATTGAATAATAAAATTGTGAAACACCCCAATCACTAAAGCCGCCTTTAATGTTATAATCAGCTGCGCGAAGATTGTGCTTTGCTTTATCGAGATGCTCTTGTGATAGTTTGTCATTCGGTTTAATTTTCCTCATTCTTGTTTCTTTTGCCAGGCACCAATCCATTTTTTGCTTATGAACTGACATTTTTCATGACCTCCAAAAATACAGATTCCCCTTTAAGCACAATCCCTTCTTTTATCAGGTTTATGACGGCCTCTTTCTTTTGTTTCAGCGCTTTTATTAAATCTTCCCGCTTCATAATTAATGGAACAACTGGCTTTGTTTTCACTTTAGATACTTCAAGACAAAAATTATTGACTTTTTTAACTTGATTGGTAATAAAGAGAACATCGACATCATTAAACTCTTTTCCCCTTAGAACAGAACCAAAAAGAACTAACATTTCTGCATCTTTAAATTTTATAATCTCATCAGCATATAACTTTGCATGCCCTTTAAGATTTCTCTTTTCTGCTAAAAGCAGGAGCTCACATAACTTTGTCGTTTCAGGATTCTCAAAATTCAGCTTATAATGAGAGGCATTGCTGATTTCATTCTTTATAATTAACTTATCTTTCTCAAGTTCTTTAAGAATTTTGAATGCACTCCCAACGCTAATTTTATTCAACTTAGCAATCTTATTAATGTTGTAGCCAAATTTTCCTATGTTCCTGAGCAGGAACACTATTACTATTGCGGTGTTTTTTGGTATCATCTTTCAATATAAGTGAATAATCATTCAATAATAATGAATATATATAAATGTTGTGTGTGTAATTTTGAAATCACTCCTTAATTCTGGAATTAAGATACGTTTCCAGGCAGATACACCTGTTTTAAAGTGTAGTCTAAGCGGTGAAATCGATGATGACGAATGGTATTTGAAAATTGCTGGCGAATCTCTAAAATGATCTTCTGAAGTTCTTCAATATCCAATACGAATAACTCAATCTCAAAATCAGGCCCGCCGATGGTGCGCATCCGATACACGATATGCGCATGCACTTTGGCAAACTCCTGCATCTCTTTCAATCGTGAAAGATCATGAAGATAAAAATCAACTTTATAGGATTGATACCCTGACTGTTTGAGATCAACCAACGCATAATAACCCAGAATAATCTTTTGCTGCTCCAATTTTCTAAGACGATACAACGCCGCCTTAGGAGTCATAGTAATTTTACGCGCTAATTCCACTAACGAAATATTTCCCCTTTCCGTAACCTGCTGAAGAAGAGTATAATCTACATTATCATATTCTTGTTTCTCTCCGGTACCGATCACTTTCTCCTCAGGAGGTATATGTTTATTCAACATTTTCAGGGGATAATGCACCATATTTACAGATTCATACATTTCCTGTTTGGCAATATACTTCCCATATTTCCCCATCCATTTAAACCAGTACTCAGAAAATTCAGGGATAGACTTTATCCATACATAGAACCCGATATCGATCTCCCCTTCAAATTTCACGCTCCACATGAACAGAGGATTGGCTTTTATTTCCCTGTAAATTTCTTGTTCTTTCTCCGAAGAAATATTCTGCCATTTGAGGTAAATACGAAGCGCATTATACCCCAATTTCCGCCAATCGATGAGCGCATGGTAACTTTGAATGACATTTTCTTTTTCTAATTGTTTGATTCGGTAACTGACTACTTGTTTTGAAACCCGTAACTTTTTAGCGAGCTGGGAATACGTCTGCCGGCAATTCCAGTGGAGTTCCGCGAGCAGCTTTCTATCAATTACATCAAACATTTTCTTAATTTATATACTTTTCTTTATAAATTTTTACGTTTTGACAAAAATTTAAAGGATTAATTTATTATATTAGGATGTGAAATTTAGTGATGGTTTCTAAGGTGTTTTGATTAAAGAGCAGAATATAATACTAGGAGAAGTAATGATGGAATTAGAAGAACAATTGCGACTGTATAGGCAACACATAGACCATTCTCGGAGTGAACTGACAAGATTCAACCTACAAGCTGAAGAAGCTAGAATGAAACAGGAGCAAGCCGAGGCGGAAATAAAATGTGTAGAATCAGCATTTGGATCAACTTATGAAAAAGCCAGAAGAGAAATAGATGAAATTAATGAAAAAACAAGAGAAAAGATAGATGAAATTAAAAAAGCATTAGACTTAGTAGGACAAAAAAAGAGCCAGGAACTTGCTCCGCTAATATCTCAGCGAGAAAATGGAAGAATAGAAAAGAGAGAATCGGAAAATTATTGTTCTCAGTATATCAGTAAATTGGAGGCTGACTATAAGGATTCTGCCCATTATCTTATTGATTTTTTAGCTAGTTCTTCGGTCGAATCGTTGCAAAAATTTGATAGGCAGATGATACAAGTTATTGAGCTCAAAGCTTTAAGACATGATAAAGAAGTACGTGGGAAACTTGCACTCGATGATGTTGTAGATGAGGACCATACTGTGTATGCAGCAAGCTTTCAGATTATCAACGGAAAAGATATAAACTCCGTACAGGATGTCTACAATACCAAATTATTTCTTCCCTGGTTTGAAAGTGATAAAGGCATTTTCAAAGGGCCATTGTGTACTTACCTTAGAAATGCACAGACAGAGGCATTTAAACCAATACAAATACAGTTTCCTACGATTAATTTTAATTTGGAATATGGCAAAGGAGGTATGGAGATAGGAAATATGGGTGGTTGGAATCCTCGAGATACTTTTCATGATTTGGCAGATTTAGTATCGCCTTTACCATTTGATGTTAGAGTTGTCTTCATCGACCTACAATACAATCGTTCGACGCAAAAACTGAGGTATATCTGCACAGAGATCCCTATTGCGTACGAGCAGATTCCAGCAAAAGAACAAGAATTGGTAGCAATGTTTCGCGAAACTTTGTCCCACTCAGTGAAAGGACTACTTGGCACCTGTGCAGTACAAGATGTTCTAGAAGGCTTACAAGGACCCGTAACTGTTGAACAAGCGTTGCAGTTAAGAGGGATTAAGTTCACTAAAATTAAAGGGGTTGGTCCAAAAACTAACAAAGAAATTAAACGTTTTCTCGAAAATCCCTACTATAGATAACTACCCCGCATGTAATTCTAAATAAATGTGTTTGGATTGATGATCCAGAAGGAATAATTATAGAGAACCCAGCAGCAGCCAAAGCACACAAAGGTTATTTTGATGTAATGTGGAAGGTTGCCCAGAAATAGTCTACAAACCACCAATGTCCCTTCACGAGATCATTAAATCGATTTATCTCTTTTTCCATAGCTGAAAGAAACAACCAGAAACTTATAAATCTAACTAATATGCAATTCCAGGATATCCTGATCCCCAAGAACATGTTTTAAACTTACTTTTTGTGCGGCATGCTTTGCGGACTTCCCCCATACCCTCGCAAACCTAAATTTTTTCACGAAATCTTTGTGCAATTTCGTGCAGACATCTTCGATCGTCGCATTTTTGAAAATAATCAAGGGCACTTTAACATCCGCTTCCTTGCGCGGCTCTTTCAGATAGATGCGGATAAAATTTAATTTCTCAAAAATTAATTCTTTTAATGAAATAATATTAAGGTCCTGCTCCGCGGAGATGGCGATATCCGCATTAATCTCTTTCTTTACTTTCGAAACCGTGGAGGCATCCGCCATGTCTGCTTTGCTTATGCAGATGATAGCCGGCAGGTATTTTTTATTCCCCTCAATGCAGTCTATGAAATCGTCAACGTCAATAACACTTCGAATCAGAATCTCAGCACTGTTTATTTTAAATTCGCGCAATATTTTTTGGAAAGTTTCGTCATTAGTGTCAAGCGGCACCGTTTTCCCTATTTGAATGCCGCCCTTCGAAGTTTTTTTGATATACACTTCCGGCTTCGTTTTGTTAATTCTGATACCCGATTCCCACACCTCTCCCAAAATAGCCGGATAGTGTTCAGGATGATTCACCTCCACAACAATAAGAACCAAATCAGCGTTGCGGATAACAGCCAATACTTCTTTTCCTCTTCCTTTCCCGGATGCGGCGCCTGAGACAATCCCAGGCACGTCCAGGATTTGAATTTTTGCCTGCTTGTATTCCATGATTCCAGGAATGACCGTAAGAGTGGTAAACGCGTAGGCAGCCACTTCCGACTGTGCGCCGGTTAATTTGTTTAACAATGTTGATTTTCCTGTAGAAGGAAATCCTAACAAGAGAACCGTCGCATCACCAGATCTGCGAACAGAATAGCCATGCTCAGATTTCCCTGTCTTTTTAACAGTGCGGGATTCCTGCTTCTCTTTCAACTGCGCTATTTTCGCTTTAACAATGCCGATATGGCCTTGCGTTGCTTTATTGTATTTTGTTTTCCGTAACTCGTCTTCTAATTCTTTTATCTGATTAAGGTAATCAACCATGAAACCTCCTGAAAGAGAATAGAATCTCTCACCCTTAGGCGACTGTTTCTACTAAGCGTATACCATCGTAATATTTATAAATTAATCTCTTGCATTCAAGCATATGGTTGGGGGAACAGCAGTTGTTGAAGCGGCGCAATCCTATTTTTATACAATTATTGTAGGCATTGTTATTCTTCTCATAGGATTTGCTTTAGGTGTTATTGCCAAAAAACTGGTACATCGCATTCTCAGAGAAATTGAATTAAACAAAACACTAAGCAAAGTAGGAATTACTCATAACATGGAGTCCTGGATTAGTTCTCTTGTTTCTTTTCTTATCTATCTTATAACCATCGTCTTTTTTCTAAATCAGCTAGGTATAACTTCTATTGTTCTGTACTTAATTGTAGGGGGCATTTTAATGCTCGTGATTCTCACTTTTTTAGTAGGATTAAAAGATGTTATCCCTAACTTTTTTGCGTGGATTATTCTTCAGAAAAAAGGAAAAGTGCAGGAAGGAAAAAGAATTGAAATAAGAGAAATTTCCGGAGTCATCGAGAAAGTTGGCTTCTTAGAAACAGAAATAAGGACTGATAATGATGACCTTCTCTACGTCCCAAATACCTTATTTCTCAAATCAAAACTAAAAGTAAAACATTAAAGCTTCAAACTTTCCAGCATGCTTATAACATCCCATACTTGCGTTCGATTATAGGATGACATTTCCAATGAATTAAGCTCTTCTAACCCGATAAGCGCTTTCTCAATCGCCAATTCCCCATTACTAGTTAAAATAGCGATTATAATCTCTGTTTTTTCTTTAAAGCGCTTGCTGGCATCAATATCTTCTTTCAGGAGTTCTAAATATTCTACAACTTCTTGAATCCGCACATTCATTTTTTTTGAAGCCCCTGGACTACTTCTTCTTGAAGCTTCTCCATGTTTTTTTTAACTTTTTCTTCCTGCTGAACGATATTTTTAAGACGAACTTCCAAAACTTCTTTTTTTTCTTGCACTTCATGAAGAAGTTTTTCTGCGGAAGAGGAAATCATAATTTTCCCAACAATCTTATATGCCCGAGGAGTTGTTTGCAGTTCAGTTACTGCCGAATCAAACTCCATAAGGGTAGATTCTATCTGTTGTTTCTGAAGAGAAAGCGTTTGCAGGTTTTGCTGCAGTACCTGTAATTGTTGTACTTTTGAATCCATCCTAGAAAAGATACCTTTACCTAGCTTTAACTTTATTTACCGTGCGGCGGTCTTTATAGAGGATCTTCCCACCGCAATAGGGACAACGTACTTTCGTTTTAGTATACTCATCCTCTACTTTCTTTCCGCAGTCAAAACAGACATAATACATGGTAGTACCCTCTAAATCGTGTATGCTTTGCCAGCAAATTTAGTATCGCACTTAGGGCAATTCCAAATACCCACAGAGAGGCGTTTTGCGGCAATTTTGTTGCAGTACGGGCATTTATGCTTCGCCCGTTGTTGAGCTTCAATCTGCCCAAACTTCTTCTTTGGTTTCCGTCCGTACCGTGCTCCGAATCGTTTTGTTGGCATATGTAAAAAACCTGGGGCCG
Organism: Candidatus Woesearchaeota archaeon; assembly: GCA_018303265.1. Classification (GTDB taxonomy): domain Archaea; phylum Nanobdellota; class Nanobdellia; order Woesearchaeales; family GW2011-AR9; genus JAGVYN01. The sequence continues at coordinate 3,479 of JAGVYN010000003.1, read as the reverse complement.
CCCGGATTTGAACCGGGGTTCAATGGTTTTTTTGTAATTTTCCGGTCATCGCCGAAGCTCACCCAAACCATTAGTGATAGTTGCCTTCGGGTTTTACCTGAACCAGGCTACACTACGGCCCCGTAGTCTGTTTATAAATGTTATGCTAATTGCGGTTTATTTTAAAATCTTTGCGTTATTTAATACAAATCAATTCTTTAGGTGCCGTTGTCAAAACCTGTGTTTTTCCATTAAAGAGCACTGTATCTTCAATCCTGAGGCCAAATTTCCCGGGAAAATAAATACCCGGCTCGATGGTAAAAGGAACGTTTTTTTGAATTCTCTCTTGTTCATCGAAAAAGCGGGGCGCTTCATGGACTTCCAGGCCAATGCCATGGCCTAAGGAATGGATAAAATAAGAAGAATAGTTCCCTAGTTTTTTTCGTACCACGGCATCTAATTCGTGGAAGGGTTTTCCTTCTTTAATAGAATTGAGCGCCGTTTGCTGCGCTTCAAGCAGCAAACCGTACATCTGCTTTTCTTCTTTATCGGGAACGCCAAGATACACTACCCGCGTCATGTCCGCGCAATACTGCCTATAACAGGCGCCAAAATCCAGCAGGAGGAAGCCTTTGCCAAGTTTAGCAGAGGAAGTTTTGTGGTGCGGAATAGCCGCATTTTTACCCATGGCCACAATGGTTGGAAACGCTATCCCTGCATCATGCTCTTTGATTGTCTTTTCCATAAAAAATGCCACATCTTGTTCCGTCTGAAATGATTTTTTTCTCAACTCTTGAACAACGGCGTTGAATGTGGAAGAGGTGATCTGGCATGCTTTTGATATTTTGCGCAATTCAGAAACGGTCTTTTCTTTACGTGCATGGATGATTTCCTGGGAGACATCAATAAGCCTGGCTCGAGGAAAAATCTTCCTTAAATCTTCCCCCTGGCGGATTGTTAACGCGTTCTTATTGATGCCTATTTTTTGCACGGAGGCACTTTTAATTTGATGTTGCCAGTCCCTTTCCATCGGCATAATATTAATATTTTTGAGGCTAGGTTTTTTATCTAATTTTGAGAGAAACAACGTTGTCTTTGCGGCCCCGACCAAAAGAACTGCTTGGGAAGGGTAAAATTGGGTAAAATAGGTTAGGGCTGGATCAGGATGGCAAAAATAAGCCATATCAAGATCAGTCTGCTGAAGATAGTGCTTGAATTGGACTAATTTCATAGGAAGATTAGAAATGGCTATTCTTATTAAGGTTTTCTTTGCTCCAGTCAAAACCATTATAAACCTTAAAAATATGCTTTTGACTATGCGAAAAGTCACATTGCCGAATGGCCTCCAAATTATCCATGAATTGAAGAAAGGAAATTCTGTTGTAGTCCAAGTAATGGTAAAAACAGGAAGCAATTATGAAGCGGAAGACGAGAGAGGGATCTCCCATTTTCTGGAGCATATATTATTTGAAGGAACAACCAAAAGACCTACTAATCGAGAGATTTCCAACGAAATTGAGAAAATTGGCGGCGATTTCAATGCCTACACGACAAATGAACGAACATGTTTTTATGTTAAAGTACTAAAAAAACATTTTCATAAAGCAGTGGAAATACTCGCAGATATTTTCCACAACCCTTTATTCAAAGAAGAACATATTACCAAAGAAAGGAATATTGTGCTAAAAGAAATAGATATGGTTCTAGACGAACCAAGTTATTACCAATGGATCTTGCTGCAAAAACATTTGTTTAAAGAACATCCCTGTAAATATCCCGTGTATGGGAATAAAACTGTAATTCGCACGTTAACAAGAAAAAAAATCATAGATTATTTTGAAAAATATTACCTGCCTAACAACATGACTATTTCTGTTGTGGGTGATGTGAAACAGTGGAAAGAAGAAATTAAACATCATTTCTGGCAGAAAGAGCCGCAATCGGTAAAAAAGCCAGTTCTTCCTCTGGAACCTGTGGCAACCAAGAAAAATCTCACACGGGAAAAGAAAGATATTGTAAACACGTATACCATCCTCGGCTTTAAGACCGTTCCTCGGAAACACAAAGATTCCGCTGCTTTGGAAGTTATTAACGGTATTTTAGGAAGAGGACAAAGTGGAAAAATGTTTACAGAAATCCGCAGCAGGAGAGGACTTGCCTATGATGTTGGAACACAGAATGTAGGAGAAGTTAATTTTGGTTACTTTGCCATTTACGCCACAATTGATAAGAAGAATGTTGTTCTTGTGCGTAATTTAATCTTAGAAGAATTACAGAAACTCCAAGATAAAGAATTGAAAGAAGCAAAGGATTTTGTGGAAGGGCACTATTTGCTGGAAATGGAAGATTCACAGAAGATTGCAGACCAACTTTTATTTTGGGAGCATATCGGCAATGCCCACTTGATGAAAGAGTTTGTGAAACGGATTAAAGAAGTGACTGTTAACGACATAAAAAGAGTTGTTCCGCTTTATTTCAAGAATTATACGGCGGTGGTGTTGGAAGGGAAGTGAGATATCTGTTTTTTGAACTTGAGCATTATACTTTCGGCAATGACGCCAGCAATGTATATGTGCGTGCTCTTTCGTTATCGCCTAATTTCTCTGCAAACCTTGCAGAAACACTAAATTCGCCAAGTGCAGAAAATTTGTGTATTGCTTTACGACCAATCAATTCTCTCCTTTCCTTGTCCCCAATTCGAGAAGCGGCATCCATTGCAAGATCATAATAATCTGCATCTCCATAATATCCATTTTCGTGTGGGGTATCAATCTTCAGTTCACAAATTTCTAAGGCTTTTTGTGGGTTGCCATATTGGATTGCTGTTTTTGCCGCTTCTTTTTCTAAACCTGCATGTTCGTATATTCTTAGGGTCATGTTTTGATAACCTTTGTCGAGAGTAAACTTCGCCAGTTTGGATAATTCTTCCGTCACGCTCATTTTAAAACAAATTTCCATTGCTCTGTCAGTATATCCTTCTTGCAGCGCAACTTTAAATGCCTCTTGAGGAAGATCAAATTTTTCATATGCAGCAATCAATTTATCTTTATTTCCTACTTTTTTCGCAAGAGTGATGACTCCTTCTTTATCCAATCTCCAGCAAGATTCTCGGAGTAAAGAATCAAGTTCTTTTTCATGGATTTGACGAGCATTTTCTAGGTTGCCGGCTTCTTCTGCAGCCTCTGCTGCCTGATGATACAATAATCTTCCATAATTACCTCCGCCAGCTGCCTCTTTTACCTCAGCTGCTCTTACCAAGATCTTAATTACATTATCTAAAGTTCCATATCGCCTTTCTAAATTTACAGCTCCATACACTGCTCCTTCTTCCTCATATCCAGCAATTGCTAACTTAATATGCTTTTTTGCGCTGTCAGAATTTCCTTGTTCTTCATACAAATGAGCAAGCTCCTCGTGATAGTGGGCGGAATTAGGTAGGGGGCCTTCTTTCTGTAATGCATCTTCATACACTTTAATTGCTCGTTCTACACCAACATATT
>JAGVYN010000002.1 GCA_018303265.1 Candidatus Woesearchaeota archaeon | reverse complement strand
AAAACCTTCATCATCAGAATGGACAAAATTAATTTTCTCACGAAGAAATCCACCAATGATCACAATGTCTTTCTCACCTATTTTTAATCTTGGGTTATTTGATGCAACTTTATTATTAGCTTCTTCTACTAACTTTTCAAACATTTCATCAGAATCTCTTCTTTCGATCATTCTGAGATCAAGCCGAGAAGCAAGCTGATTAAACGACTCATACGCCTCCTCTGATGTAAAGTTATGTTTGTTAATGATAACACCGATTACTTCGGCCCTTGAAATTTTGTGATAAAAGAACAGATGTGGTGGAAAAGTAAATCCTCTCTGACTTAATTCATTTGTTTTTGAATCAAACACGACAATGAGGTTAATAAGCGTGCTAGAATCCAAACCATTCTTGACAAAACCTTTCAGTGCGGCCATACCGCTAACGGTATAAACCTCTTTTAATGTAGCTAAGACCTATTTAAAACTTTCAGAACTTTTAATGAACTATCAGAATGAGAAAAAGGAAGAAGAAAAAGAAAAAAGTTTATTGACAACCAGGACCGGTTACTACTTCTCCTGTGTCTTTCCATGTTCCTTTTGGATATATTAAGTCACAGGTGAATCCGAATCCGGGTGCTTGCTTTTCTCCATCTTTCTCACAGATAGGACTACCACACCCTTGACATCCGTTCAGAAAGTATCCGCTTGGTCCAACTTGCGGAGTTTTACAGGTGAATTTTGTCTTACCCGTACCATATAAATTGGAACAATCCCGTATGTTCTCTGTTATTACCCCCGTGCATTTATTCTTCGTTTGATTGACCCAAATGTTTCCATTACATGTAGAGCTGCCAACAACAAATTCGTTCTTGCAGCATCCTATACCGTCCATGCATTTTAATGTTCCACAATAATCTTTATCTGAATACTTTGAACAATCCACATTTTGAAACTCTTTCACTGCGTATAATTCATCAACACCATAACTATATTCCGTCTCACACTTAATCTTTCCCGTTGGTCCAGGTGCACACCCTTTAACCCTTGCTTGTTGTACTTTTTTAGCAGCATCGAGGAATGTATCTTTAGGTAAGGTTGGTGATCCTATTTTTGGTATCTTGGACTGAACTGTTGGCAGCTTTTTATAATAAGCTTGCCCAGCTAAGGCGCCGGTATCTTTTGTTTCCACCGCTTTTATGGCTTGATCCAATTCTTCGTCTGACAACTGATTCAATTCTGCTTCTAAGGCTTTTTGTTCTTCTTCACTCAATTCTTTTGGAGCACAACCAGCTAAAACCAGAACTACAAATAACAAACTTAATACAGCAAAAACCCCTTTTTTCATAACGAACGCCTCCGTATTTTTTTACTTAATTTTTAACTAAAAGGCTCATCAGAATTTAAACTTGGTTAATAAAAAGGAAAATCTCGCTCATCTAGAAAAATAAAATGTGTAACACCTCATGGAAAAATCTCACGCTTTCTTTAGCTCGTATCAAATCCTTCTTCAACGTGTTTCATCTCTCTATCAATCCCTCTGTTTTATTGACAAAATCTAAAACTTTGGTTTCATAAGTATCTATTGTTTCTTGGGTGAATCTGATATTTGTAGCATAACTTGCATCATGCCTATCCTCTTTAAGATTGGTATAGAGTTCTGCATCTTCTTTATTTATGGCAAGTTCATTTAATAATCTTGCTTCATCCCTTGTTATTACATATTCTTTTATTAAGATAAGAATTGTCGCATAATGATTTTTTGATGCATAATTTTTGTTGGTTATCAATGCTAATGCTGAATGATAAAGCGCATAGTATAACGTCACAATAAGCCAATCATTAAATTTATGATGTTCTTTATTTAATTGGTAAAATTCCAGATTATGTCTTGCTTTTTTTCGATGAGAACTTACCAATTCGGGGTTATTGTCAATCTTTTTTACTTGTTTTTTCGTTATAAAGAAATGTATCTCTTTCTCCAGATATTCTTTATCTGAAAATAATCGGTCAATATTCATCTAAGATTACCTCATAAAAATTTTGCTCTTTATAGATCGGAAAACCTGTCTTTCTTGCCTGTATGATAACATCATCCTTGTTTTGCATAAATTGTTCTATTGTTGCCTGAAATAGTGAGATGGGATGTTTTGAGGTTATTTCTGCTTCTTTTTTGTTATTGGTGAGGTCATGTTTTTTATTTGCGATGATCAATAAGTCAATATCGCTTCCTTTTTGTTCTTCTTTTTTTGAAGCAGAGCCAAAAAGAACAATGGTATAGATTTCTTTAGGAATATTTTTTAAGAAGTTTTTTAACGGCGTTTTTACTCCAATGTTCAGCTCATTGAATTTATGTATTGCGATTTCAGAGAATTTTAGGGCAAAGAGTTTTTTGTCTTTTATTTTATAGAAAGTGTTTGATTTAGTTTTTTCTTGAGTTAAGGTGCTGTTTCTTGTGAATTTGTTTAAAGTATTTGCCAGTGAGCTGTCTGATAGTTTTGATAATTCTTTGATCTCATTGAAGTAAAGGGTGCTTTTCTTACTTTCAAAATATGCTCTGTAAATCTTATCTTCTGGCTTCATTTTAAGTAGGGTTAGCCGAACGTATTTATAATACTTCTGTTTTTGGAGTGATTGCTCCTGTTTTTGGAGTTGTGGTTTTGTGAGTTTTCACTTTTTATTGCTCCAAGATTTTATTTTGAATATGCTCTCTATATTTTTTTGTATCTGACTAAATGATTAAAAAGAAAAATGCTCTGATAATGTATAGTGGTTATGTTCTTCCATAATCATCTTCATATCTGGTATTATCATTTTCATCAAAAGATCCAAACGCTATTTCTAAAACTCTTACTCTCTCCTTCTCTGAAGATAATCTATGTTTTGCGCGCATCGGTACAAAAACATGCTCGCCTTTCTTCAGCACTCTTCGTATGCCTTCAATCTCCGCCACAATTCCATCATCAAGCGCAATCCACCATTCTTCGCGATGCTGATGCGATTGCAGGGAAAGTCTTTTTTGCGGATGCACTTCTATGATTTTAACTGTTGAAAGCTCGTTATTGGTAAATTGTTCAAACTTTCCCCATGGCCTTTCCTCAATATATGATTTTTTCATAATTTTTTTAATTCTCGTAACGTTTCGTGAGGATTCTTTACGGCAATGCAATCAACAATCCTTGCCGCAGGATAATCATTCCCTCCAGGATAAATCTTGTCTCCAAAGAAAAGAATGTTAGATAAAAGGACATGATGATATTTTGCAAATTCTGTAATCCCCCACTCTTTATCCAATCCTTTTCGTGTCACGTCGATAGATGTTGTCCCCCCGATCTTTATTTCATATTTACTCTCATCAATATGTCCTTTCAAGAATCGGACCCATATCTTCCTTTTCTTTTCATTGGGGTCGTATCTTTTTTTTATTTCGATGGGGGCATTTCTGCCGATTGCCGAGAACGTGATCTGGGAATCCCGGTCTTGGAGCTGATCTTCCGGGGTTGTCATTGTTCGAATCTTAAAATGGTCGATTACGTTCTTAAACGCGTCAAAAATTTCTTTCTTTTCTTCTTGGGTGAAAGAATTACGGTATTTTGTCTCCCGAATACCGTTCTTTACAAACGTATAATTCGTTCCGGTTGTCGCCAGAAGATGATGCGGCTCTTTGATTCTGGAAGAAATCATGTTCACTAAATCTTCCATTTTCGTGCCGCTGATGAACGCAAACTCGTATCCCTGTTGAATCATGTTGTTAATTTGCTCAGCCATCTCGGGAGAAATCTGCTGGCATGTCTCACAGATAGTTTCATCAACATCGGCGATGATCACATTTTTCTTGTGAAAATCAATGTGGGGAATAAATTTCATACAGGCGAGGCTATACTTCTCCAGCGTATCGGTAGGAAACCATTGTCCGTCATGAATAAAAGCCGTAATTTCTCCGAGAGGGGCAAGTTTCTCAAAACAATCTTTTTCCATGGAAGAGATGCCTTCCGGCAGCATGGCTAAACATTTTGGGTCAACAATAAATGCTCCGGCATTAATGAGATTGGAAGGCGCATCTTCACGTTTAGGCTTTTCCACGAATGTTACAATCTTATTGCCTTCTAATTTTGCCACGCCAAAATGTTCCACATCATCTCTGGGAGTTAACGCCATACGTATTGTTGACGGCTCTTTCTTATTTTCTTCATACATCTTGGTAAAATTGATGTCCATCAAATTATCCCCCCACACCAGAAAGAACGGTGTGGTGATTCCCGCTGCCGCTTTTTTTATGGCCCCGCCTGTTCCCAACGGTTCTGTTTCGATAGAGTAAGAGATATGTACTCCAAGCGAGGATCCATCCTGAAAATAGTTCTGTATCTTTTCTGCGTGATACCCTATGGAAAGGATAATATTCTGAACGCCATGCTTCTGTAAATTTTCAATAATGTGCTGCACAATCGGTTTCCCTTTAAGAGGAAGAAGAGGTTTTGGCGTTTCATCGGTAAGGGGCCGCAGCCTCGTGCCCAAACCACCTGCAAGAATAATGGCTTTTTCTATCATTTTTTTGAATAAATAACTTAAATTTTTTATTTATAATGATTATGGAAGAAAAGATGTAGGTTTTGGCTGCAACGTAAATTCTGAACAAAATATTTATAAAAGAAATGCACAAAAATGATCTTGGACGGCCATAGGGGCATGGTTCACCTGTTCCCATTTCGAACACAGAAGTTAAACGCGCCTCCGTATCGGGGTGTACTGCATTACGCGGGAAACTCGGTAAGCTGTCCACTTTATTTATGTTCTTGGATTTTTCCTAAGTTTTTATCAAAGATAACGAGTTTCTTATCAGGTGATAATAAGTTTCCTCTTCCATAACTCTTTTAAACCATTTTTCAGCTATTTCTAATCTGATGAAAGCACTTATTTTAGCTGCCGGCTATGCCACACGGCTTTATCCATTAACACAAAACAGACCAAAACCTTTGTTGGAAGTTGGCGGAAAGGCAATTATTGATTATATTATAGAGAAAATTGATGCAATCTCAGAAGTAGATACAATTTATGTTGTGACCAATAACCGTTTTTATTCCAGTTTTAAAGAATGGTCTTTTCATAAAGAAAAATCTATACCAATAAAAATAATTAATGATGGCACTAGTACGAATGAGGATCGTTTAGGCGCTGTCGGTGACATTCATTTTGTTTTAAATCAGGAAGAGATTGAGGATGATCTTGTAGTAATCGCGGGAGATAATCTGTTTGGCTTTTCTCTTTCAGGTTTTGTTCATTTTTTCCATGAGCAAGATGCAGGCTCTGTGGTTGCCTTCCGTGATCTAAAAGACCGAGAAAAGGTACGAGGAAAGTACGGTGTAGGCATACTTGAAGGAAGCAAAGTGGTTGGATTTGAGGAAAAACCCCTACAGCCACAAAGCACGTTGGCGAGCACTGCTTGTTATTTGTTTAATAAACAGGATTTACCGCTTGTCGAACAATCAATTAAACAGGGAAAAGCAGATAACCCCGGTGATTTAGTGCGCTTTTTAACAACATATTCAACCGTGCATGGTTTTGTATTTACTGAACATTGGTTTGATATCGGTAGTTTTGAATCATTGGAAGAAGCGCAGTCAGTATATGCCAAAGGAGTGGAGCAAAAATGAAAGCGTTGATTCTTGCTGCGGGATTTGGAACAAGATTGCAGGGAGATCTTGCAGAGTACGAAAGAACACCCTACTATAACAAACTGCGGTCATGGGTTGACGGAAATTCTAAAGGATTAGTTCCTATCGGTGGAATTCCTATTGCCGATCATCAGTTGTCACAGATTCAAAGAGTGGGAATCCCTATGGACAAAATTTATGTTCATACCAACGATCTTCATCATAAAAATTATTTAAAATGGGCCAGCCAGCATGGCATCCCCGAAGAGAATATCTTCAATAATGCCATCGTAGATCCTGAGAAAAAGAATGAACAAGTAAAAGATATGCTTCAGGCACTTACGGAGTTAGGATATACTACGCCCGTGTTGCTTTTTGCCTGTGACACATTAGTGCATAACAAAGAGGGCGATCTTCATAATTTAGGGTCTATGGTTGCTGGATATCATGATGACGGGCTTTCTAGAGTGATTGTGTATCATAAGACTGAGAAAGCGTATAACCATGGTGTTGTGGACTTTGATAATGATGGTACGGTGATACACTTTAGAGAAAAGCCCAAAGGAATAGACTCAGGATGGGTGAACGCTTCTATCTATTTACTTAGTCCGGAAAAAATACAGGAAATGGTGGAACGTTCTGAAGAATTGCAGACGTACAAAAATCCGTTACAATTAGTGTGGGAAGGATTCAAAGTGGAAAAAGTTGCCCGCAGGTTGGATATTGGGAGAATTGAAGACGTAATAAAAGCAAATAATCTGGAGGATGTTTTGTGAAAGTTTTAGTAACTGGAGGCGCAGGATTTATTGGAAGCCATGTTGTCGATGCACTCATTAACAAAGGAGATACTGTTTTTGTTGTTGATAATCTCGTAACCGGCACGAAACAGAATGTCAACGCTAAAGCACATTTTTCTAACATTGACGTCTGTGATCAGGGAATAGAATCTATCTTTCAGTTGGGAATTGATAACGTCATTCATTTAGCAGCGCAAATTGATATTTCCACATCGATACAAAATCCTCTTTATGATGCAAAAGTAAATATCCTTGGCGGACTTACCATTCTTGAAAATTGCAAAAAATATCATGTAAAAAAGGTGATTTATGCTAATTCAGCTGCAGAAATAGGTGATCTTCGATACATTCCTGTTGATGAACAACATCCATTACATCCCCTTTCACCCTATGGTGTTTCTAAATTGACGATGCACTATTATTTACAAGTGTATGCGCAGTTATATAATCTTAACTTTACCACGCTGCGTTTTGCAAACGTCTACGGGCCGCGGCAAGGAAACGTTGGAGAAGGCGGAGTGGTTTCCATTTTCATTCAGAAATTATTACATCATGAAGTACCTGTTATTTTTGGTGACGGCTGGCAGACACGCGATTTTATTTATGTGGGAGATGTTGTTGATGCCATCGTCCTGGCTTTGGAGAAAGGATCAAATACATGTTATAACGTGGGGACAGGAAAGGAAATTTCAGTGCATGAATTGTTCAGACTGCTTTGTGATCTTACCGGAAAGGAAGCAGCCCCAAAGTATCAGGAAGCCAGAAAGGGGGAAATTCTGCGCAATGTCTTTTCCATTGAAAAAATAAAGAAAGAACTGGAATGGTTCCCAAAAATTACTTTAAGAGAAGGACTGCAAAAAACAATTGCTTCTTCTCAAATTACTCCCTCTAAACCTCATTCATCTAAAATCCATTTTGGCAAATGACATCTGTAACACCCAAGATCTCCGTTGTAATCTGCGCGTGGAACGCAGCAGGCTGCATAGAAGGAATTCTTAAATCGCTGCAAAAACAAACGTTGAAGGATTTCGAGATTGTTGTCGCTAATGACGGTTCTACCGACACCACTGCTGACATTGCGAGAAAGTATGGAGCAAGGGTGATGGACATGGAACACCAAGGCTTATCCGCAGCGAGAAATGTCGGGATTAACAACTCTCGCGCGGAAGTTGTGGCCATTATTGATGCTGATTGTTATGCAACTCCGACTTGGTTGGAAGAAATACATAAAGAGATAGAGAAAGGAGAAGTGGTCGTAACGGGAGAGACAAAAATCCCCAAATCAACCTTTTTAGGGGATTGCATCTCCGGATTAGGCTATCCGGGAGGGGGACACTTGGGGTTTGCTAAGATGTGGCCGGTAGATTCAGAGGGCTATACCTCTCATCTTGCGGGAGGAAATTGCGCTTTCAACAAAGAAGCAATCCAAAAACTTGGGGCGTTCAACAAAAAACTAACGATAACCGCAGACGATGTTTATTTGTCGATGAAAATTTTGGGGAATAATCTTAAAATAAAGTTTAATCCCAACATGATCATGTATCATCAGCCCAGAAAAGATCTTACATCATTTATTAAATGGCATTACGCTCGGGGGAAAGGGAGTTATTTTTTTAAACAACAAATAAAAGATCTCGGTCACAATTTCGGCCAGTTTTATACGCTGCGACTGTGGTCGACAAAAAACATGATCAAGAAGTATTGGAAAAGCCCAAATCTTCCCTTGATGCTCTTTCTTCTCGCATTAAGTTTTGTAACGCAGAAGATAGGGTATGCTGCACAAAAAAGAGAAAGTCGATCTATGCTGGAGGAAATTGACGGCACAAGAGGAGGAAATACACACTTATGAAAGCGTTGATTTTAGCTGCCGGATTAGGAAGCAGGTTACAGGGACATACCCAAGATGTTCCCAAATGTTTGGTTCCGGTACACGGCAAGCCTATTTTAGAATATCAATTAGAAGCATTGTTGAGGAATAACATTAAAGAGATAATTATTGTTACAGGATACAAATCTGAAAAAATAAAACACTTTTTGAGCACTCATGACCAATTTAAACATCTTACTATCACCTATGTCCATAATCCTGAATATGGTTGTTCTAACAGCAGTTATTCGTTGTGGTTAGCGCGGAATGAAGTGCTGGGAATGCCGTACCTGCATTTAAATTGTGATATTATTTTGACACCAAGTCTAATAACAAGAATCATTGCCTCTCCCCACGATAATTTGATTGTTCTTGACACCAAAATTGCATTACATGACAACATGGAGCAAGTTGTTCTGCAAGGCGATAAAATAATCAAGATGGAGAATTCTTTATTTGAAGGAAGTGTTGCTAAAGCTGTGGGAGCAGCAAAATTATCCCCTCCTCTGGTAAACTGGCTGATTAATCAAATTAAGTATTATCTTAGTCGGGGAGATAAGAATCAAAACTATTACGGCATGATGCGTCAGGCGCTTCATCATCATGAGGTGTATGGAATGAATGCCGGAAACGAAATTCTTTATGAGATTAATACGGTAGAGGATTTGCACCATGTCAGCGATGTTCTTGCAAAGATAGGAAGATGATCTTTTAAAAAATGAGTGGAAAAATGAAAAAAGCGCTGTTGTTTGATTTTGATGGAGTGATTATTGATAGTGAACGAATTCGTTATGCAACATATGAGAAACTGTTCCAGCAAGAATTTGGCGTGCAAATTCCTCATTTTGATCCTTTTATTATTGGCAGAAAACAAGAAGTTAATTTGCAGATGCTTCTTGAGGCCAGCGGCGTTGAAGCCGATATTTCAACATTGGTATCTAAACGCAATCTTCTTCTTCAGGAAACGTTTCGTGATTATAATAATATCATGCCCGTCCCTGGTCTGCTGCCATTTCTTTCACAAGCGAAGGAAAAAGGATACGGCTTAGGGATTGCTTCTTCTTCCACTGCACAATATATTTTGCCCATTGTAGAATATTTGCGCATCCGTAATAAATTTGATGCAATCATAACATCTGAAGATATTCCCGGCGATCGGGGGAAACCTCACCCGGATGTTTATCTGCTTGCATCTCAAAGAATGGGCATCCCTCCTGAAAAATGCCTTGTGTTTGAAGATAGTCTGCATGGGATTGCTGCTGCCAAAGCAGCAGGAATGTACTGCGTTGCTGTTGCAACAAGTTTTAGGAAAGAAGAACTGGAAGGAAAAGCTGATGATGTGATTGATGATTTTACAAATGTCACTATTAATTCTTTTTTTGAATTCCACAATCTTTAAATACCTTCTCCCTGATTTTTTTTGGATGAGTAAAGAGGTCATTCCTATAGGGTGCGATCATCCTGCGTTTCATCTTAAAGAAGAGTTAAAGAAATATTTAATTGAGTTAGGCTTTGAACCGCTGGATTTAGGAACATTCTCCACGGAACGGGTGGATTATCCCGTCTATGCTCTTTCTGTTGCTGACAAAGTATCCAAAGGAAAATATAAACGTGGAATCGTCCTTTGCAAAACCGGAGTTGGCGTGTCAATCGTCGCCAATAAATTTCCCGGCATTCGCGCAGGCTTGGTTACCAATGTTGAAGTCGCCGAACTGACCAAAAAACATAACAACACCAATATTCTCGCTTTAGGTGCCGGTTTTACTTCAGCTGAAGATGCAAAAAAGATTGTAAAAACGTGGCTTTTCACAGAACCAGAAACAACAGTCACTCGACATACAAAACGCGTTGAGCAGATTTCCACCATTGAAAAACATCTCATTGAAGGAAAACACACAGAAAAAACGAGTGAACTTATTTCCTCAGCGGTGTTAAATGATACGCAAGGAAATAATGTTAAAATTTCTGCATCTTTAATGTGCGCTAATCAGATGTCGTTGCTTGATGATGTGCGAAAATTGATTGAAGCAGGCATTGATTTATTTCACATAGATATCATTGACGGGCTCTTTGCGCAGAATATTTCTCTCAGCGTTGATCACGTTGCATCTTTGCGTCTCCATACCCATCTTCCTATTGATGTACACTTAATGGTAAAAAATCCTCGGCCTTATATCCCCCGGCTCGCTGAGGTCGGCGCTGATGTGGTCATTGTTCATGCAGAAAGTGATGCCGAGAACCTTTCTGCGACTCTGAATGAGATTAAAGAAAGAGGGATGAAACCTGGTCTTGCCGTCGAAGTGGATACTCCTCTGGAGAGAATCTATCCTTTCATAGATAAAGTTAGTTTGGTGATGTTCATGGCTGTTCATACAGGATTTAAAGGAAGTCAATTTATTCCTTCCGTCTTAGAAAAAATACGCGAATTTAATTCTTATAAACAACAGAAAAATCTGCCTGTTTCCATCATGGTTGATGGTTCCATTGGCCCACGCGTGCTGCCCCATCTCTACAGCGCTGGAGCACGAATTTTTGTCGGTGGTACTTCTGGACTATTCAAAGATGGCACATTTAAGCAGAATATCGAACAAATGAAAAGTTTTTGTTATGAAGAAATGCCTGAATAAGAGTAAGATTAAATGTCCTATATCAAATCAGGTAAATGCCTTGTTCAGCTCTTTCTACCTCTATTTGTTTTATTTTTTCTGCATGGTCGATAAATTTGCTGAACGATCCCGTGATTATTTTTTCTTCATGCAGCAACGTGTATAGTTCAGGCATGATTTTGAGATAGTTGCTATTTTCTTTAAGTAAATCAGCGGCAAAATGAAATCCTAATTCTTTGGGATGAAAGCAGAACAAGTTTTGTGCTGCAATCTCTTGATGCTCTCGATGTGTATTTTCAATCAGTTGATGGTTATATGCCTCGCCATAGGGTGGAGAAAAATCAACATAAAAAATGTTGCTGGCAATCTTGTTATTATCTTTATTCTCATTATTATTAACTACAAAATTCTTGATATGGGGATCCATCCACACGTTATGTTCCTGTGCTTTTTTAATGATGGCGAGGACTTGATTCGTCAGTGGAAGATACTCTTGTAATAAAACATCTTGTTTTTTTCCTTCAATTAACTGTACGATATTTTTTCCTTCGTATTTGCATGTAAAAGTAATTTTACCCTCTTCCAAGGAATGATCCTGTACTTCCGGAAGGGAAATCCCTGCCTTTTGCATGAGATGTATATAGTCTAGAAGTTGGTCATACAACCAGGGAAGATGATGCGCTGTAAGAACCTGTGTTCTTACTTCTTTAATGATATATTTTTGTCCTTCTTTCTCAACGAGGTGAAATTTTCCTCCCGTTTTGCTAAATTGTTCAAAAGTTGTAAAAGCGGTATCTTCTAAATCCATGGCCTAAACTCCTCTTCCATGTTTTTAAACTTAATGAATAAAGAGTTCTTTTACTTTTTATTTGTTAAGCTCACAAAGTGATTTTTGGATGAAGCCAGCCGTTCCATAATGTTTAAATATCTACTTTTCTCTTTTTATATTCCTCATGAATGTTCATTCTAGAATTTTGGCAATGCCTCGATCAGTAATTTCTCGAACTCATCTTGCTCAGTATTTATTAACATTGCATGAAAAATATGCTCTCTTTCGGGATCATACAAAAACCCAAGAACTTGCGGAGATTTGGCAAAAAACTTTCCTGGAGAAAGATCTTTCCCTACACACAAAACAGCGTCAAATTTTGTGCAATTCTTTGAGGATAGACCACTACATTCATGAAAATGTGGTGCTTGGAAAAAATATAGTTCCTCAGCTATTCCCATTAATTGAGTCCTCAATAATCATCACTGATCGTACAGTATATCCTCTATTTCAAAAATATTATAACACTGCGCTTCGTGAAGCAATCGTGTATACAATTGATACCATCACCGGGGATGCTCTGCGAGAAATAATCGACAACGTGATGAAGAGTCATGCACAATTTGTGGTGGGTATCGGTGGTGGGAGAGTCATGGACATTCTCAAATTTATCCAAATGAAAATTATCCAAATGGAAAACGGGAAATTCTTTCTCGCATTCCCCACGAGTTTGGCCACCCATGTTTATGCTTCTCCAAAGATTCATGTGTTACCAGCTATCGCTGAATTAGGTTATCAAAGCACCATTGATGGGCCCGTTCCGGATCTGGTGGTCCTGGACACGCTCTTTCTCGAAAGATTACAGCAAACAAATCCCCGACTTATAAGAGCGGGGTTGGGAGATATTATGGCGTATATCACTGCTGTTGAGGATTGGAAGTTAGCCGAAATGAATGGAAAAGATGCAATAAACAATGTTGTTGTGGAGATGTGCAGCGACACGATCAAAAGGCTTCACAAAATTAATGTCCAACTGCCTCTTTCACAATGGATTCAAGAATACTCTTTCATTCAAGTTCTTCTCTGCAATATTACCGATTGGGTAGGAAGCCCTCCGGCAAGTGGTTCCGAGCATCTGTTTGCGAAAGAAGCCGAAGAAGGGATCCATCCCCCGCCTCTCCATGGGGAGCTCGTCGCCTTAGGAACACTGATCATGACCAAAGTGCAAGGGGGAGACTGCCAGCGAGTGCACAATCTTATGAAAACATTCCAATTGCCAACATCTCTTTCTGAAATTGGCCTCACTGTTGAACAGGCAGTAAGCGCTATGCAGCGATGCCGATCGTATGGGAGAAAAAAAGAACGATTCACTATCGCTGAGATTGTGGATTTTAATAAAGAATATTCTCAACAGATTATTGAGGGATTGATTGAAAACGGTTTAATTCACGAATAATTATTGAGATTTATACTGCAGGACATACATAATTCAGCATATTTCTCATTTATTTAAATCTCTTCGATTTAAAATATAACTCACGAATCGCTTTATAACTATTTATTTTTTTCAGAAAATTAATCGTTTTTGTTTTAATCATATATTTTGAAAGATATTTCCTCTTACTATTTTCGAGTTTATGAAGAAAGTGCATGCATTCTTCAAAATCCTTTTCATATTCTCGTGCAGGGATGGAAGGATCAACCTGAATTAAAGCATCTATTTTCTCATTGATATGAAGAATTTTAAACCCACCTTGCGTTAAGAATAAATTAGCAAGTGTTGTTTTTGTATAATGATAAACATGAGTGATGGTGAGATATTTTAAAAAATCTGCTTCATGACTTTGGTATAAATTCTTGATTCCAGGAACTGCAATGTAGAGTAATGTTCCTTGACCAACTATATCTCTTATTTTCTGTAATTCCTGAACCGGGTCTAAGAAATGTTCTATAATATGATTGTAAAGAATAATATCTGGTTTTCTCTCCAATTCTCTTATTTTTTCGGTGCTGCCAACATCAATATTGATCCCTCTCGTTTTTCCAAAAGCAACGTATTCTTTTCCTAAATCAAGACCATACACCTCATTTCCTTTATCTTTGAAATAAGATAATATTCCTCCCGCTCCAGCTCCGATCTCCACAATGAACTTCCCTGAAATTTCTGTGCCTAGCTGCTTCTGGAGATAGGAATAAATCCGCTGGCCGCGCTTCTGCTCAATATTAAAAAAGATTTCATCACGGCTATTTGCATCTGCTTGTAATAATCTATACTCTTCATTGTAAAAGTGATTATATGCTTCTTGGTTCATTCGCGGATTTGTCTGAACCAATCCGCATTCACGACAAATTACAATCGTTGCAGGGATGCCTCGTCTTTCTTTCTCTGAAAGCGCAGCAAAACTTGTTGATTTACAGATTGCACAGCGGACACGTTCTAGAAGATATGCTTCGGTATCAATTTTTTCTATAAGTTTCTGTCTTCCTTGTTGTTGTAATTTTCCCAGCCGGATAGCACTCCTTCCGTTGTTTTGATATCGCGTACGTAGCATTTTCTACTCTTTTTGTTGGATATCTTTAATCTTTTTCGCCGGAACACCGGCGTAAATACTGTGCGGTTCCACGTCTTTCAGGACGACACTTCCCGCTCCTATAATCGAATTGGATCCGATTTTTATTGGCCCGAGGATGCAGACGTTCGCTCCAATAATGACGTTTGAACCAATAACGGGAAATTGAGACGTTTTTTCCTCTACTGTTTCAGGATGAGCATAATCTTCCACGTCCTTTCGACCGATAACCACATTGGGCCTGATGATACAGTTCTCTCCCATTTTACAAGCTCCGATAATGATCCCGGTATAATGGGCCATTTTTGTGGAATAAGGAACTTCCGCATATGGCGAGATATCGCATTTGAATACAAAAAGGAAGAATTCACGCAACACTTTTCCAATGAAATGAAATCCGGGAATCTTGGAAAGATACAATGGCCGCACTACTGCTTTGGTTAAAAACAGATGTATTTTCTCTAACATTTATCTAACTAAAAAAGCGTTATTTAAATATGTAATGATACTAAAATAAAGGAATATAAAAGAAATAAATTAAATAAATTAAAAGAGATAAAAGAATGGAAGAAGAAAAGAGAATAAGAAAATAAAGAGAAGAACAAAGGAACGAAAGCCTTTTAAACCCCCTTCCGCCGCTCTTTCTCTATGAAAAGATCGATGAAAGAACTTCGCGAACTATGCAGGAAAGATTATTACTCATGGTTTAGCGTGATGATGCACCACCTCATGTTATACATAACTCGTCCCTTGTTAAGGACAAATATAACGCCGAACCAAATAACCACGTTCTGGCTGCTGATGCAGCTTGCCGCAGCCGTGCTGATGGTTTTTGGGGAATACAAATATAACGTCATCGGTGTTCTGCTTTTTACTGGCGCTGCTCTCTTAGATTACGTTGACGGTCAAATTGCTAGAATAAAAAAAATTAAATCCTATATGGGAATTTTCCTGGAAGAACTGGGCTTATATTTTGGCAGCCCTCTTTTCTTGATTGGATTAGGAATCGGAACAACCTTTGCTTTTAATAATTACATTTTTTTCCTGTTGGGAATTATTTCCGCAGTCTGTATTTTATATAGCCAGTTGGCCATTACTGATCCATTCTATTATCCTCCGGAGTTTCGAGAGAATGTTCTTGCTCTGCGAGGTAAATTAACAACGAGGACAAAAGACAAAAAATTGGCGAGTATATTCCTCATTTTCCGGAGAAGTAATCCTTTGAATCTGCTGACGTTGTTGCTATTGTTCAACCTCCCGCATCTGGTTCTTTTCATTTACACCCCTCTCTATGTATTAAAAATGCTCAGGGTGTTGTATGTTCAACTTAAAGGACTCCACAGGCTTGACCAGCAATTAAGATCGGAACATGAAAAGAAGTGATGGTCGTTTTTCTTTCACGGTGAAGTAATGGTTCAATCAATCGGCAAAGGAACATTTTACTTGATGATTGCGGAAGCAGTTTCTCTTTTTTCCACTTACATTATTCATATCGGGCTGGCTAGATATCTCGGACCGGATGCGTACGGCATTTTTGGCGTGCTGATGTCTTTGTACTTGATTAACAACGCGTTCCTGGGAGATGGTGTTCCCAAAGCGGTTTCCAAATATGTCGCGGAGTCAAAAGACAAGATGCAGGCCATCTTCCACTCGTCATTTAAGCTGCAATTGCTGGTTGCCATTTTCTTCTGCGCGGCATATGTTATCTTCTCCGAACAACTGGCGCTTGTCTTGCACGATATCTCTCTGAAGCCCTACATTATATTTCTTGGCTTCATGGTGATTCCTCTCTCTTTAATTCCCCTGTATGCAAATGGGTATCTTAACGGCTTGCGCCTGTTTCGGCAGCAGGCTCTCATCAAAATAATCTATCCACTTTTTCGGGTGGCCTTCACTTTTATCTTCATCTATCTTGGTTTTGAAATGTTCGGGGTATTAGCTGGATATCTCATAGCGCTGCTTTTCGGGCTTTTTCTGTGTTGGTATTTTGTCAAAATAAAAGATTCTTCTCATACCCAGTCTGATGCTCGATCTCCTTTCCCTCAATTTCCTTTGCGAACACTCCTCGCCTTCTCCATTCCGGTCACGGCTGCTGCGTTGGGATTAACTTTAATCCGCAATGTAAACGTTCTTTTTTTGAAATCTCTTATGGGAGATAATATTCTGGTCGGATATTATACTGCTGCGGCAACGCTTTCCAATGTACCTTACCTCATCTTCTCTGCTCTTCCTCTCGCCTTGCTGCCGGCAATTTCCCGATCCGTCGCAGCTCAAGAAACGGCTCTTACCAAGAAATATATTACTCAATCTGTGCGATATTTGCTGCTTCTTCTCCTCCCCATGACGCTTCTGGTTGCCGCAACTTCAAAGGAAATCGTTACGTTATTTTACTCTTCTGCATACACCTCAGCTGCGTCCGTCCTCGGTATCCTTATTTTCAGTTCCATGATTATGGTCTTTGTCACAACACTTTCTTCTATTGTAACAGGGAGCGGCAAGCCGCACATAGAGATGATTTTCATGTTCATTATCGCTGGAACGGTGATACTTTTGAATTTCATATTAATTCCTTTATTGGGAATGATCGGCGCAGCGTTATCTTCGCTTATTGCATCGTTGTTTGCTCTAATTATTGCCGCAGCGTATATCTATAAAAAATGGCACGCCCTCATTTCTTTTCTTTCTTTCTTCCGTATTGCGTTCTGTTCGGTGATACTCTTTTTTGTTGCGTCATTATGGCATTTTTCAGGGATTTTGATCTTTGTAAATTATGCTATTCTCCTGTTGTTATACGTTCTCCTTCTGATGTTGTTTGGTGAACTAAGAAAAGAAGATGTATCCCTTGTTCAGAAGATTTTTAAACGCGGTCATTGAAGAGAGTTGAGATAATATGAAATCAATATGAAAGTTCTTACCATGAAAGTTCCTACAATTAAAGAAATACGCGAACGATCCGCGGCAAAACGCTATGGATACGAGTATGTGCTTGATTCTCTTGCGAATTATGTTGTCAAAGCAGCGATTGTTCTTCGCATTCGTCCCACTGAATTAACCATGGTCTGGGTTATCGCGCAATTTTTCACTCCCTTTCTGTTTTTATTTGGGGATTATTTCTCTTTTGTTTTAGGGATTGTTCTCTTTCAGGCCATGTTCATCGTGGATTTGTCAGATGGCAAATTATATCGTTTTATTGTCGCAAAGAAGCCCCGTCTGAAGCCGCTATTTCCAAAATACATTGATAGGTTAGGGCATTTTATTAATAATTCATTCCTCTTTGTTCTGTTAGGGATAGGAACTTCCTTCCGGTTCGGGGAAATGTATGTAGTGATAGGAATTATTGCCGCGTTCTTGTATCTTCTCAATAAAGCGACAAGTGTTAACCCAGCGTGGTATAAATCAGCAGAAGAACGGGAAACTGTTGCGGCTGTAATGGTAAAAACAGCACCTCGTTCAGGCGCATCAGCAATGAAGCAGTTCATGTTTGATGTTGTGAGGATAGAACATTTGGGTAATATCCTCTTTTTTGGCATCCTGCTTGACATCCCTCATTACACGTTGTGGTTCTACGCGTTTCTCCATGCCATTGAATTCGTGCGAAAATTGTATGCTCAAGGAAAATTATTGTTGCAAGAAGATGCTGTAAGAAAGTGATGATTTCGTATTCAATGTCGCTATCTTAAGATGATGTTGTACAGACGGGAGTTATTGCGGCAAAACTTATATACTTTAAGGATATTCTTACCACTTGCTGAAGAGGTGGTGGGAATGAAAAAAATGAGTCGCAAAAAGATATTATTGAAGGAATTTAGAGAAGGAACCATCCTGTGGATAAAGAGTACTTTAATTATCGCTATTGTTGTAGCAACCTCTTATCTTTTGTCAAAGATATTTTTTCCTTTTGGTTTTTTTTATTATATATATATATATATATTTTCAATGCCAGGAGCATTTCTTCAGGTAATGTTCTTGTTGGGAAAATATAGTTCCATTTTCATCTCTTTTACCATACTTCCTATTTATCTTTTTATTTCATTAAATTATCGTTGTCATCATATTCATACGTGGTCTTGTATGTTTCATTGGTTAAAATGATGGAGTCGTTGATGAATTCATAGACGGCAATAACAAGTCCGATTCCGGAAGAATGGAGAGATTGCATATTAAGGATGCCAGACTAAAAAAGTTAACCAGC
>JAGVYN010000001.1 GCA_018303265.1 Candidatus Woesearchaeota archaeon | reverse complement strand
ATTCATACGTATGGATTAAATGAACTGCAGGTTGAGAACGGAATCAATCCCCTCAAACTGTTATTGCAGCAGTTTTCCAGCCCCTTAGTAGGGATTCTTTTGGCAGCGTTGATAATCTCCATTTTCTTGGGAGAAACAGCTGATGCCATTGTCATCGGTATTATTGTGATTATGAACGCCATCCTTGGCTTCATCCAGGAATACAAAGCCGAGAAAGCAATAGAAGCCTTGAAACGCCTGGTGTCCATTAAAGCTAAAGTTCTCCGCAATGGAAAAGAAGTAAAAATCGACAGCAAGTATATTGTTCCGGGAGACATTCTTATTCTCGAAACAGGGGATAAAATCCCCGCAGACGCTCGAGTAGTAGAAGCTCATATCCTCCATACACAGGAAGGTCCATTAACGGGAGAATCCCAGCCAGTTCCAAAGATAACTGACAAACTCGCAGAAGATACGCCTCTCGCAGACCGCAAAAACATGGTCTACTCATCCACTATAATAACCACGGGGAGGGGGAAAGCCGTCGTCACCCATACCGGCATGAGGACAGAAGTAGGCAAAATAGCGAAGCTTATCCATGAAGCGCAGGCAACCACCACCCCGCTGCAAAAAAAACTGCGCGAGTTGGGAAAATATCTCACGATTGCGGTTATCATTGTCGCTGTTATTGTCTTTCTTGCAGGAATTTTCACGGGAAAAAATGCTTCCGTCATGCTCCTCACGGCGATTGCCCTGGCCGTGGCCGCCATTCCGGAAGGACTGCCCGCCGTTATCACTATCTCCTTGGCCATTGGCGTGCAGCGGATGATTACCCGTAATGCTCTTATCCGAAAACTTCCTTCTGTTGAAACGTTAGGCTCTGTCAATGTCATTTGCACGGATAAGACAGGAACATTAACCCATAACCAAATGACCGTCACCAAAATGTGGGTGAATGGTACCATCTACAATGTCACCGGATCAGGCTATGATCCACAAGGAACATTTGAAATAAACAAGAAGCTTGCCAACCCTGAACCGCTCTATCCGCTTCTGAAAATTGGCGCGCTGTGTAATAATGCCAAGTTTGAAAACAAACAACGGGACGTTCTCGGCGATCCCACGGAAGCAGCGTTGATTATATCGGCTGAAAAAGCTGGACACTTCCCGGAAGAACTGAATAGATCAGAACCACGGGTTGATGAAATTCCGTTCTCCTCCGAACGGAAAATGATGACCACGATTCACAAAACAAAAAAAATTACTGTCTCCTACACCAAAGGCGCTCCTGATGTCATCATTGAATTATGTGATAAAATTCTTATCAATGGAAAAGTTATAAGGCTGAATAGAGACATAAAGAAAGAGATCCTGAAGCAGAATGAAGAATTTGCCACACAGGCGCTGCGTGTTCTGGGCATGGCCTACAAAGAAAATGCCGCGAAGAACGATGCTGAAAAAAACATGATCTTTGTCGGTTTGCAGGCGATGATTGACCCTCCCCGGGAAGAAGTGAAAGAATCCATCCAAAAATGCCAGGACGCCGGCATTCGAGTGATCATGATCACGGGGGATCAAGTATCTACAGCGCAGGCGATCGCCACAGAACTTGGCATTTCTGGCGAGGCTGTTACCGGCCAAGAATTAGAAGCAATTCCAGATTTAGCTAAGGAAATAAAACGTTTCGGCATCTTTGCTCGGGTGAATCCTGAACATAAATTACGGATCGTCGAAGCGCTCAAGAAGAAAGGCTATGTTGTGGCCATGACGGGCGATGGTGTCAATGATGCGCCAGCGTTAAAAAAAGCGGATATTGGCATAGCCATGGGGATTACCGGAACCGACGTGGCAAAAGAAGCTGCGGACATGATTTTAACAGATGATAATTTCACGTCCATCGTCAATGCCGTTGAAGAAGGAAGGGGTATTTTTGACAACATCCGTAAATTTGTAAACTATTTATTATCAAGCAACCTTGGGGAAATTGCGCTGATTCTCTTCGCTTCCTTGTTCGGCCTCCCCTTGCCATTAACGGCTATTCAAATTCTCTGGATAAATCTCATCACCGACGGGCTTCCGGCAACCGCCTTAAGCTTCGATCCTCATTCTAAAGGGATCATGCAGCGCCCGCCCCGGCCGCGACGAGAAAATATTCTCTCTAGAGGATCATTAGCGCACATTGTAACATCCGGTATCTTAATTGGGACTATCTCCCTGATTCTTTTCTGGCTATATTTAGGTTCGGGAGTAGTCAAAGCGCAGACTATGGCTTTTACTTCATTGGTTGTGTTTGAAATTGTCCGGCTGCAGACCATCCGTGCCGAGTATAAATTATCTTTATTTAGCAATAAGCTGCTTGCAGGCGCAGTGTTCTTTTCCCTCATCCTGCATCTTGGAACGCTCTATACGCCGCTGACAACATGGTTTAAGACAGCTCCTTTATCTCTTGTTGATTGGGGTATGCTCATTGTTGCGAGTATTGTCTTGCTGATAGTGTATAAAATAGTGATGAAGATCATTCAAAAAATAAGTAAAAAATAATTTATAAAAATCATAAAAAAAAGAAACGATACTGTTCTAATTTCTTGAAAACTTTACTTACCCAAAATACCCGCTTTTTTCTTCTTTGATTTCTTTGGCACGGGCGGTACTGAAATACTCCTTCAATTTCTCATACGCTTCTTCGATTTCTTTGTCAACGGACGGTTTCACGATTTCTAAGGCTTGTACAAAATGTTCCATTCTCACATCTTTGGATTTAATATCTTCCCGCAATGCCATCATCGCTGCTTCCCGACAGACTCCATCGATATCTGCTCCGACATAACCTTCGGTTTCGGCAGTTAATGTATCGATCTCAACATCGCTGGCAAGGGGCATTTTTTTGAGGTAAATCTCAAAGATGCGTTTTCGTCCTTCTCCATCAGGGATGGGAGTGAAAATAACCCGGTCAAACCTGCCTTGTCGCAATAAAGCGGGGTCGACAATGTCCGGCCTGTTGGTAGCCCCTATCACGACGACGTCATTCAAGCTTTCCAGACCGTCCATCTCGGTTAGCATTTGATTGACAACCCGCTCCTGAGCATGAGAATTATCTCCACTTCCCCGTCGGGGAACAAGAGCATCAATCTCATCAAAGAACAAAATGGTAGGAGCCGTCTGCCGCGCTTTGCGGAAGATTTCACGGACTGCTTTTTCGCTTTCACCTACCCATTTGCTGAGCAAGGAAGGCCCGTTCACAAGGATAAAGTTTGCTTCGCTTTCCTTAGCCACAGCTTTGGCTAACAGTGTTTTTCCCGCTCCCGGAGGTCCATAGAGTAAAATCCCTCGCGGCGGCCGTATGCCCATGCGCTTAAACACTTCCGGCTTCTTTAAAGGCCATTCCACGGCTTCTTTTAAATTATCTTTAACATTTTCCAATCCACCAATGTCTGACCAACTGACATCCGGCGTTTCCACGAGAACTTCCCGCATCGCGCTGGGGCGGACCAGTTTCAACGCTTCCATGAAATCTTTCTGTGTCACTTGCAGCTTTTCCAGAATTTCCGTAGGAATCGGTTCGCCTTCTTCAATTCCTTCCACTTTCAACTCCGGAAGAATGCGCCTGAGAACGGTCATTGCCGCTTCCTTGGAAAGGGAATTCAAATCTGCGCCAACAAACCCATGCGTGATTTGCGCAATATCCTTTAAGTTAACGTTTTTCGCCAAGGGCATGTTTCGAGTATGAATTTTCAAAATGTCATGCCTTCCTTTTTTATCCGGCACGCCAATCTCAATTTCACGGTCAAACCGTCCCGGCCGTCGCAGCGCCATATCAAGCAAATTAGGCATGTTGGTGGCGGCAATCACAATCACTTTCCCGCGGCTTTTCATGCCATCCATCAAACTCAGCAACTGCGCGACGACTCTTTTTTCCACATCGCCCCTGGTTTCTTCACGTTTCGTGGCAATGGCATCAATCTCATCAAAGAAAATAATTGAAGGCGCATTTTTCTCCGCGTCTTCGAATTTTTTTCTTAAATTATTTTCCGATTCCCCGTAAAATTTGCTAATAATTTCTGGCCCGTTAATGATAATGAAATGTGAATTTGTTTCTGAAGCCACGGCCTTAGCAAGCAGTGTTTTTCCTGTACCAGGAGCACCATGCAATAACACTCCCTTTGGCGGTTCAATGCCCAGTTTTTCAAAAATTTCCGGGTGTTTAAGGGGTAATTCCACCATCTCGCGAACCTTTTTTATCTCATCTCCCAATCCGCCGACATCCTCATAGTTAATCCCTAATCCGATCCCTTCTTCCTCTTTCAACTCTACGGCTTGAGGATTAAACTCCACTTCTGTCTGTTCTGTCACAATGACGACTTCTTTCCGCGGCTGCGTATCAACGACCAAAAAACGGATATCGCTAAAACCAAAGCCCGCAAACTGGCTTTCCATCATGGAAAAAATATCGCCGATATCTGACCCGTATGCCTGCGGCGCCCTGCTTCGCCGCGCTCTTCCTAACGAAACAATATCTCCTTTCACTAAGGCTTTCCCTAAAAGCCCCTGTGCGAACAACTGCGGCGATGCTTTGATAAGAACACCCTTCTGAGCCGGGGCGATGATGATTTTCTTTGCCGGTTTCACTGCCGCCTTGCGCACGGTGACCATCTCTCCGATGGAAGTGCGCGCATTTCTTCGGATATTCCCGTCCATGCGGATAATGTTTAATCCAATATCTCCAGGATAGGCCCTGTCGACAATCGCGGCACTTGTCCGCTCGCCTTTAATTTCCACGACATCTCCGGGATTGACATCCAGTTTACGCATGAACGTAGAATCTACTTTAACGATCCCTTTATTGACATCGTCCTGTACAGCTTCCATTACTTTTAATTTAATCTCAGCGATTTCCATAGTTAATAGAGATTAATTATAGCCTATCCTATCCAGATATGGCTTATACAATCCATAAGAGATTCTCATCTTTCTATAAATATTCTATTTATAAATATTTTGTAGTTAATAACTAAAAAGTGGTAATGGGGAGTAGTACAGTATTACACCGGGTACAAAAGCTTACTTTTTCCCTGCTCCTTTTACTGATGAAGGCAGTGGTTTTCCCTGCGGCACTGCTGACTCCATGGAAGGCTTTACTTTAGGCAGCGGCAACGGACTAGGCAGGCTGACGTCTTCGCTAATTTTTATTGCTTGAATATTCCCTTTATGCAAAGCTGCATTGACAATCTGTTCCATGACATCAAGAGGAATCTTTTTGTCTTTGTCCCAGCTCTCTTTTATTTCCCGTACTCTCTCTTCTGTTTCCACAAAGAGAACTTGCCCTTCAACTTCAATTTTTCCCAACTCTGGCTCATAATTGCAGTTGAAAGAAAACGTGAACTTTAACCCTTTTCTTCCTTCTACAGAGAAATCTAACTGCTGCACATCTTTTATGGAAACATTATTGTTAATCTTAATTTGACCGCCCTTGGCGTCCAGATTCCGCTCTGCATTCAATTTATGCAAATTTATTTTTACAATTGTCATGATAACCACCTTTTTCTCTTATAATCAAACTATTCTTAACTCAACCAGTTTCTTCTTTATAAATTTTCCTTCTTTTTCGTTGAGGACATTATTTTCGCTAATTTCTTCGGAGCTTTCTTTTTAGTTAAAGTATGGTCCTCTGATTTTTGGACGGCTGTAGCCGGTTCTGCTTTCTCTGGCGTTGATTTTGGGTGATTTTCAAAATGGTGCGTTTTTCTGTCAAAACTTTCCGTATATCGGCATTTTGGGAAGCCGGAGCAGGCCAGAAATTCGCCGTAAAAAGACTTGCGCACGACTAAATCTTTCCCGCATTTTGGGCATTTCTTTTCCACTTTGTGCTGTTTGATCTCCTTAATCTCTTTGGCCTCATCTTCAGGAACCTTACTTTTGCAATCAGGCTTGATGCAAATTTCTCTGGGCCGTTTCCCTTTCATGATCACCTGTATCTTTGGATGACCGTCATGTTCACAGAGATTATCCGAGCGCTTTATCAGCCCTGTCTGGGGAATTTTAAAAGTGGTCGTACATTCAGGATAGCGCTCGCAGGCAATAAATCGGCCGAACTTTCCCCGCTTCATCATCAGCACCCCTTTTCCGCAAGTTGGACAGGAACCGATGGTGTTCTGCGCTTCCTGCGTCTCACGCAGCGACTGGAGAATTTCCTTGCCAATTTCCTTTTCCTTTTTCTTAAAATCGGTAAGAAGAGTAACAAGATGCTTCTGCGCTTGTTCCAATATTTTCTCTTGTTTCTGTTTTCCTTCCCTGATTTTTTCCATCTCTTCTTCGAAATCGGCGGTTAATTTTTCATCAATAATTGCCGGTGTAAATTTCGCCAGAATTCGCGTTGTTTCTATTCCCAATTCCGTTACTTGGATTTGGATCCCCTCAATGTAGCCCCGCTGGAATAAGCGGTCCAGAATGTCCGCTCTGGTTGCTTTCGTTCCAAGGTTTCGTTTTTCCAATTCTTTAATTATAGACGACTGATTGAACCGGTTTGGCGGCTGGGTTTCCTTGTCGAGTTTATCTATTTTCGTGATCGCCACCCGATCATCTTTTTTGATATCCGGCAAGGTCACTTCTTCCAGCGTAACGTACGGAGCATAGAAAACGTGCCAGTTCTCTTCAATGGTTCTTGTTCCTTTTGCCGTAAACGATTCTTTGTTGACATCCAGCGATACTTCCATGGTTTCTCTTACGGCAGGATCAGCGAACGTTGCTAAGAACCGCTTCACGATGAGATCATATACTTTCTGCTCTTTTGGTTTTAATGCTTTAGGAGTTAAACCGGTAGGATAAATTGCGGGATGGGCAGGGTCAGTTTTCTGTCCGTCATTCGGAACAAGCTGTTTTTTCTTAAGCAGTTGGCTGCACAGCTCTTGGTAAGCAGACTGTTTTTGCAGCTGGGCAAGAATTTTCTGAAACCCTAATTTAGGATCCAATTTTTGTGAGGATGTTCGGGGATAGGATGTAACCCCTGCTAAGTACAAAGTCTGTGCCAACGCTAACGTTTCTTTTGGTGTTATCTTGAAGACGCGATACGCTTCCGACTGCAATGTTGTTAGATCAAACGGATGCGGCGGAGCTTGCGTGCGTTTTGTTCGTTTTACATCTTTAACTGCCGCTTCTTTTTGCCCTTTGACTATCTGCATAATCTTGTCGGCAACAGTTTTGTCAAAGATTTTGTCTTTATCATGCCAGGCTTCAATCGTATTTTTTTCGTATTTCCCCTCCAGGCGGATCATCCAGTACGGTTCCGGCTTGAAAGCCTGAATTTCCTTCTCCCGGTCAACAAGAAGTTTTAAGGCTGGCCCTTGCACTCTTCCAGCGGACATCACTTTAAAAGAACCAGCTGCTTTGACCGCTGCCATCAACGCTCGGGAAACATTGATGCCATAAAACCAATCTAACTTGTGCCTTGTTTCTCCCGCCAAGGCCTGGCCCCAATCCAGATGAGGTGTCTTATGTTCATAGGCATCTACCAAATCTGGTTTGGTAAGTGTAGAAAACTTCATTCTGTTGGCATCTTTTTTCTTACATGCAAAACGAATAACATTCCAGCCGATAACTTCCCCTTCTACATCGTAATCGCAGGCGATCGTAAATTCATCCGCTTTCGCGCATAAGTCAGAGATGGTATCAATATATTCTTTAACAAATTTCAACTCTTTGGAAGAAAGGTAGGTTGGCTCCCATTTGATGTCAAAGACAGGATACGTCCAACCGTCTTTCTTTGCTTCCACCAAGCCGTACAAATGTCCTACCGCAGACGTAACCAGGACTTTCTTTTTATTATGCGTAAGTTCAAAATACGAAGTTTGTTTCCGTTTTTTCTGGACAGGTTTCGTGTCTGCTAACGCTTCCGCTACTTTCTTTGCGCTGCTTGGCTTTTCTGTGATTATTAGTTCTGTCAATGTTCCACCACTTTACAGGATCAAGAATTCTTTTAAAAATGTTCTGGTTAAGGGGGCTCTGTAGAAAATGTAGGTAGTGTCAACTCACGTAGCACCATTTTGTCATACTTCAAGCCGAGAAGGGGGAAGTCCCATCCGGGGAACACACGAAGGGATATTCTTCCCTTCGGTGCAGAAGGGACAACGATCCCTTCTTGCATCGGCAATTCAATTAAATAAATCAAGTGCGAAGTCTGACACTACCTGAACGAAGAGAGATTTTCTACAGAGCCGGTTAAGGGAGAGAGAAAAGTTATGGAGAAATTACTCCAAAAGAAGAAGTAAGGCCATTTTTGCCCGAAATATCATCCGTGCGGCAACCTTCTAAACAATCTTTAAGGCAAGTCTGATTATTGGAACAAGAGTCAACACATTGTTCCACGCAATCTTTTCCTTCGGAAACAATTCCCACCGCTGAGCCTGTAATTGAACGTGTTGAACAGCTTGCCAAAAATACGCTCACAATGAGTAGAAAAGTGATGATTGAATATTTGTGTTTATTCATCTATATTGCCTCCTGCTAGGGACGAAGTTACTTTTATTTATAAATATGTCGAATTGCCTTTCCTTTTTTCTAGAATTGATCCTGAGAAATTTCCTCTCCAATAAAAAACATAAAAAAATATAAACCTCCATTCGCAACATCATGGAAGATGGAACCAAAAGCGAGAATACAATCTCAGGAATGTCTAGGGAAAGGGATTCGTTTTTCTTTGCAACAGGATCATAAGGAAATAGCGCGGGCTTTCCTGTACATTCTCACTAATGATCTTCATAAAGAACCTTTTGGTTTGCTGGAAGACGTCTTTGTTCAGGAGCCTTTCCGTCGCCAGGGAAATGGAGAGCGTATTGTCCGTGCTGTTATTGAAGAAGCAAGAAAACAAGGGTGCTACAAATTGATTTGCACGAGCCGGCATGCAAAGAACGAAGTTCATGCATTCTATAATGGATTTGGTTTTAAGAATCACGGGATAGAATTTCGTCTGGATTTGTAATGGAAAAGTAGATGTGTGACGGAAAATGTGTAAACTATCCACAAACATTTAAAAAATCAGCACGTTCTCTTTTCCTTGAAGGTAAGCTAGGCTGGCGCGCTAGTCCTGCGTTGTTACCGTGAATGGACTTTACACGGAGCCGAAGCCCAAGGAAGGACCATTGTTGTTTTGTTGGTCCTGGCTGTCTTTGCCGACGGTTTGTCCTCTGGGATTGCGCTTGCGTGAACCGGGTCAGGCCAGGAATGGAGCAGCCCTAAGCGGAGGTTGTGATGTTCAGAGGGTCGCAAGCCTGAGAAGCTGTCGGGGTATACTAACGAAGCTTCAGTGTTTCGACTGCGGGCGTGCCCTTAAACTTTAATTAAACTAAATGATTGCGGCTATTCACGGGATATTCTGAAAGATTAAAAGCAGTCAATTGGGCAAAGCTTTATATAGTTGTCATTCCAACTATGTAATTGGTGAAACAACTTGTTAACTCAAAACGAAATTGAAATCTTATCCAGCTTTTTTCCAAAATTAGCTGATCTTACGGCAAAAGAGATAGAAACAAAAACCGGTCTCTCTCATGAGACAACTTTTCGGCTTCTTAAAAAGGTAGTACAAGAAAAACACCTCAAAGGAAAAAAAATAGGCAAGACTAATGTTTACGAATTCGTGAAAGGCGATTTGACTTACCAACTATTTGTTCACCACGTTACTAAAAAAAAACTAGCTTTCAAAGAGAAACATCTTTTAATCTACAAGAGATTAACTGAATTCATTAATGAAGTTCGTCCAGATGGACCGGTGATTATTTTTGGTTCTTACGCTAAAAATACGGAAACGAAAAAAAGTGACATTGACTTATTATGTGTAACAACAAAAAAGAATGTTGGGAAATTGGCTCAAGAATTCAAGACTAAATATGATTTAAATATTCAAGTTCTAACAGTAAAGCCATCTGATTTTAAGAATATAAAGAAAGACAATCCTGTCTTTTGGAATGATTTAATAGAATATGGGCTTGTTTTAGATGGCTTAGATTATTATTTCAAAGAGGTGTATAAACATTATTGAGACTTTCATAAAAAGAGAACAGCTCGTAAAAGATCACACTGTTAAAAATCTGGCTGAGCCTTACCTCAAAAAATCACGGTCAAATCTTGTGACTATGGAATTATTGAGTAAAGCTGAAAAATTCAAAGATGTTCTTGCACTTCCAAAAGATCATACCGCTGACGAATGGGTTGTCATCACTGCTTACTATGCAATGTATATGTCTGCTCTGAGCCTCCTTGCAAAATTAGGATTGAGAAGCAAATCCCATACGGCGACAGCAGTAGTTTTGGAAGAACTTTTTGTCAAAAGAAAATTACTTGATAAAAGTCATTTTGAAAATTTTGAAAATCTTAGAATACAAAAAGAAGAGATTGAGATGCTACGTGATGTCAGAGATAGAAGAGAAATTGCCCAGTATTCTGTAACCAAAAAAACAACCAAAGACATTGCAGAGAAAACAAAATCTGATGCACGAAAATTTGTTGACAGAGCAGAAGAAATATTTGAAAAATTATAATTTTAACGGAACTGTTTGAAGAATATAAATTTTTCACGCGCCCTGCGGGGCGGACGAGGGGCTACCGTGACAGGAAACGGCCGCTATTGCTAAGGTTATTGATGCCATAGGCGTAAGAGTTGCTGTTAAGAATATTGACACCGGCCGCCCTTAATTGGTTTTGTGTATGATTTTCAACGACATTAAACCCCATCATTCTATCACTTTCTCTATATTTTTTAGCATAACGAGCAAAAGCATCATGAGTATATCTTCTCAATAAATCAGCATCGCCGCCTACAAGAGCAAGCCATCCCGGATGTGATAGAATCTCTGATTTTGTCAAAGATTTATTTACTTTCATCTTTTTTGTATCAAGCTCTGTTCCTTTCAGCTTACTATAATCAACTGGAATAAATGCTGAAATAAAATCAGCAGGAATATGTCGTAGATAATCGCAAGCAGGGATAATTTTAATCTTAGAACTTCCTGCTTTGTAGACAATGCCAGTATCAGAATCCAGCCAAGTATCAAATAAATCTGGCTGTTCCAGGCGGGCGCGTAAATTATCCGCAAAACTGAAGGGGGTTTTTCCTGCGTTACGTAATTCTTCCATTCCTAAAGCGTAGGTAGGAGATTTAATTAAAGTGTATTTCCCTATTGATTCCGTTTCTGATCCAGATTCTGGTCGTGGAGGTGTTCTTACTTCCGGTTTAGAGGAGTATCCCGAGGTTGCTTTAGGACTCCCATTCATACCGGCAAGCCAAGAAGGGATATTTTCTGGTTTATCACGAATTGCACCAAATGCCTCATTAACGAGCTTAGCTAATTCATCATTTCCTCCTTTATCAGGATGAACTCGAGTTATAGTTGCGCGATAAACATCTCTTACGTAATCTTCCAGTTGTCCTCTTTCCGCTAAAAAAGCTACTACATCTCTATTCAGTCCAAGTTGTTCGAAAGGATTGGTATCACGCATTGTAATGGTAAAAAATAGTTTATTTATAAATGTTACTACTTATTAAGGGTGTTTGTACTATAAAAAATAATAAGTCAAAAAAACAATTT
Source organism: Candidatus Woesearchaeota archaeon (assembly GCA_018303265.1). GTDB lineage: Archaea > Nanobdellota > Nanobdellia > Woesearchaeales > GW2011-AR9 > JAGVYN01. Next base: position 20,716 of record JAGVYN010000001.1, on the reverse strand, counting down.
TCTCTGTTCCGCATTTTTTTGATTTAATACGAAGAATAGGCTTTTACTGAGCCATGCCCGATACAATATCAATAAAATAAGATCAAAATAGTTTTGCTTTTCTTGTGATATTTTTTCATCAATCCAAAATATACTGAAGGCACATTAATACGATTATGTAGTGCCTTCGTTATATAATGTCGGATAATAATTGCTCAATTATTTATGTTCGCCACTATATACTAATATTTCTAGCCAGAAATCCAGCGAGCGCCTAAAATAACCTGATAATTCTTGCTTTCGCAATTATTTATTCTTCTTCAGGAAAAAACAGCTTTACAATATGTTTCGTTTTAAACACTCTTACCTTAACTTGCTTTTCAAGATGAGGATCATCTGACCATATCTTAGAATTTTCTATGCTAAAAGCAGTTGCTAAGAAAACAACATCGTCAGGATCAACTTTTCCAAGAAGTTTATCCGCTTCTTCTATTTTAGGTTTAATCTGTTCTTCTGGAACTAAGGTTATATGTTTTAACAGATAATTTAACAATTCTGTATATTCTTCTTCATTCATCCCAGACTTTTCAAGAACTAAATCTTTGTACTTTCGCACTTCATGGAAAGAGATCTCAGGATAATAAAATTCCCATCCAGACTCAACAATTATTTTTCTTACTGTAGAATCTTTAATAAGTCCAGCAAGAAGAATATTTGTGTCAATAACGAGAATCATCTTCTTAGACTGAGTTTTCTTGCAACTGCACGATCAACTTTACTAGCAATTTCATCTACATCTCTTTGTGTTAATTTACTTTTTGCAGTTAATTTATCCATAACGTCTAAATCTTCTATCTTCTGCGTTATTGTTTTTCTAACTACTTCACTCCATCTAATTTCAGAGTGTTGTCGCATCCTTGCGTGCAAATCTTCTGATATTGCTAAAGTTATATTTGGCATATTTTATCACATTATGTGAATAGATGTGGTTACACACCTATAAATCTTTCGCTAAATTTTCGTAAAAACGCCCAGATTGATTACTAAAATAGCCTTCGGCTTTGATACGGAAACCCCCTAAACTGATGTATGCTATCGCAGAATTGATTGAAAATTAAGAATTTTACTTCTCGTTCTTTCGTTCTCTCGGCAGTTTGTATGTTGCCTCAAACTGTCTTGCTCAAATAGCCACTCCACCATGCTGAAGGCAAGAGTACTTGGCATATTGAGTGGTGCACAAAATATCGCTACAAGATCTTCAATAGCGATTACTCTAAAAAGATTTGTGTAATTGCTCTTGAAGAAGCTGCGAAAAAAGCAAATGTGGTGCTTCTTGAAAGAGAAGTTGAACCAGAACATTTGCATATCATTGCAGAAATACCTTTGAAGGTAGCACCAATATATGCGATAATGAAACTAAAGAGTGTGAGTGCAAAAATTATCTTTGCACTTATGCCAAAACTGTGATTTCGCTATCCCAGAGGAGGCTGTCAAAATTTAAAAATATAAGAACTTAAGAAGAAAAATAGAAAAAAATACATTTATTCTAAATTTAAATTATCTAATTCTTCAAAGGTCAGGTCTTCTTCTGTCTCGTCTGTCAAAGTATCAAGATCTTCAAGTTCTCCTAATCCTTTATCAACAGATGTTTCTTCTCCAATTTCTACGATTTCTTGTTCGACGACTGAAGGAGAGACCTCTTTTTTAATCTCCGATGGTTTTGGCTGGCAACCCAGCATCAGAAGAGAACCAATCAAACCAAGTACGACTAAAACAAAAATGCTTTTTCTCATAAGTCACCTCTTATCTAAATATAGTTCTAAATACAAATTAAAAAAAGAAAAAAATAAAGAAGTTTAAAAAACTTCTTTATTCCTCAGAGGTAGTGTTTTCCTCAGAATCTGACTCGTTTTCTTCGGTTTCATTCTCTTCTGTTTCGTTTTCACTATCAGAAGTTTCGTTTTCAGATTCTTCTTCGTCCTCTTCCTCTTCTGCTTCTTTTGCGTCCTTCTTCTCTTCAGCCAGGCCTTGTTTCAATTCCACAAATTTCCTGGTAAAGTCACGCAACAATTCCCGCGCTTCTTTCATGCCGTCACGAACGTTCTGCTGGACATCTTTCCAGGCGTCAAGCGCTGCTTTTTTATCTTCTGCAGCCTGCCATTCTTCTTTTGCGGTATTGTAGTCTTCTCTGATTTTAGCGAGAAGAGTTTCAAATTCTGCTTTTATTGTTTCCAATTCAGTAGTGTCTGCACCCTGCTTGGCAAGGTTATCGATGCGTGCTTGCATGCTCTGAACTAAACCTTCATGCTTCTCTACAACTTCTCCCAGTTTCGCATGAGCTAACAACGCAACGATACGTCGTTCTTCCTTGCGGATTTCCTTCCAGGTCTCCTTTACTTCTTTGATGACCGTCCGGATTTCTTCCACAGTTGAATTTTTTGTCAATCCATCCACTTTTTCACGCGTGGCGGTAAGATCTGCAGTAAGATTGTCTAATCTTGCCAAGGCATCACTGCGTTCTTCATCTGTCAGCACTTCAGACGTTTCAACACGTTCTGTCAATCGTTCCAGAGATCGCTCAATGACATCAGTCGTCTTGCTCAGATGGCGGATAACGCCGGCCCGCAATTCTTTCCGTTTTGCTTCACAATCCTCAGAATCGTCCCCTTTACATGCTTTCACGACACGGTTCATTTCAAGCAATTTATCCTTGTTTTCCCGATGCGCGGCTCGCACTTCTTGATATTTCTCACGAACTTCGCGGAGACGTTCTTGTACTTCTTTCATATCTCTTTTAACTTCTTGCTGTGCTCCGGCAATACGATTCCGGGCGTTTGCTATTTTCTTTTGCGCTTCCCGGACTTTCCGTGGCTGCGCATCTTTCTCTTTATCTACCTCTTTATCTTCTACATCAGTTTCTTCTACATCAGTTGCTGATGTATCTTCTGACGTTGTTTCTTCCGTCGCTGCTTCTTCCGCTAATGCCAGTGGGACAATACTTAACATAAAAATCACCAGCACGGCGAGGGAAGCACATTTCTTTAATAGTGCCATTTCGGTCACCTCCAATTTGTTTTTCATGCCATGAGGTAGAAGAAATAACTTTTTAAACATGCTTGCAAGATATCTTATAAAAGGGTTAATTTTGAGGTTTTAAAACTTAACAAAGCTTGATTTTTTGGTTATTTTGTGGAAAAATTGATTTTTTTTGTTTAAATACAAAATAGAGAAACAAATTTGTTTTTTCTACTTTTTCTGTGTGTCTAGATGCCATTTTCTCATAAAATTTTATAAAGAAGATACGAACGAAATGGCTGATGAAAAGAATAAACAAATTTTGTACACCTGCATATGCCCTTTTTGCGGAAGAAGAGTATTGGAATGAATACCGTCTTCATAAGAAAAAAAATCTCTACCTCTCTTTTTCAGAACCAGACCCTCAAGCCTGTGCTCGAGTTGCTCAGGACCTTGTTTCTCTTTTACAGAAGGAAGGCCTAGATGCAACTCCACATTGCTCAAATGGAAGCGTGATTGTCCATAACGGCTCGTTGAACGATGTTTTCTTTCGCGTTGAACCTTTCCAGAAAACATCTGTTAAAATCATTCCCGACAAGGAAAAAGCAGCGAGCCGGAAAGTTATTGACAAATATTACAACACAATTTGGAAAGAAAATACTGATCAGTAATGCAGCAGCACTTCCACATCACGGCCAAAAATGTTCTTTAAATCTTCAAAGATTGGTTCTTTAATGAACACACGTTTGGGAAACTTCATCTTGGCAAGTTCTTTCTCCAACTCTTCCAAATTGCTTTCCTCCAACGATCCTAAACTTCCATCAGAATTTAGTTTTGCTTTCTCAATCCGCTGGTCTTTGGCGTCAATATCATGAATGACAAAAGCAACTTCGTCTAACAATATGACTTCCCCATACTTTTCACCATGCTTGACCCTGATTCTGGCGCGTTCTAATTCCTTTCCCCGTTTGCGCTGCATGTATTCGACAAGGAAGCGCACCAGACCGCCGCTTCCCTTACGTGCTTTCTCGATATCATTCTTCGTCAGTTTTTTCTGATCATGTTTACGCTTTGCTTCGACAATCTCGTTCAAATCACGTAGATATCGAGCAGGAACTTTTCCTGTCGAAATCAATTCATCTTCAAAGAGTTTAATTAATTCCGCATCCTGTGCTTTCTCAATGCCTTCCAATCGGAGGACGTCCCTGATAATGGTCACGATTTCATCATAGAGGAACAGCACGCTGCGCTCGTCATATTTTTCTTCAATTGTCTTAAACAGTTCACGGATCCGTTTCAGATACTTCTCAGCATTGGTGACGTACTCATCCAGTTCCGTCCCGCTTAGCTCTTTCTTCTCGCCATGCTCGATTTTTTTACGTAATTCCACATTGGCTCGCAGGATTTTAACATATTCCGGTTCCAGCATTTTTTCTTTCTTGACAAAAATCTCTTCCAGCACATCAGGTGTTTCTCTTGGTGTAGGGGGTGGCAGACCGTATAACATAATTGCCGCCTGGCTTGGGGTAAGAATGGCATAATAAGTATCTTCCATTCCCATTTCTTTCAATCGATGCTGGATGCGTTTAATACTCTGCTCGCCCGTGCTCATAAATAAGTCGATCGCTTCCCTGCTGGGCTTGATCCTTCCCATGCGCAATAACTGTTTCCAAGGCATGAAAATACCCCTATCATAGAACGGAACTCCATCTCGTAACAACGTAAAAATGATTGGATTAGCTTCTTTCAATGAATCCCAGAAATCGGTTAGGATATACACTTGGATATTTAATTTGTTTTTGATACCGGTAATTTCTCCTGCTTCAATGCCCATGCCGATGATGATCGCCCGCAGCTTGTCTTTTAATTCCACCCGAGTCATTTTTTTTACATCAGTGTCATCAATAACGATCCATACATCAATATCGCTGGTTGGCGTTGCTTTTCCTTGCGTTAAGGAACCGGCAAGAACATAACTTAAGATATACTTCTCAAACTTTTTGAGGACCATGGTCTTGTGAATTTCCGCAATCTTGATGGCAGCAAGCATTCCTGTATCATGAAGTGGCGCGCTAAGTGAAATTAACTTGTTAAGATCATATTTGCCATCATAACAATTTTGCCATACATCGGTCAACAAGACGCTTTGCGGGACAATGTTCTTGTCAATCTCTTCTGCGAATTTGCTGATAATAGTAGAGAATTTCTGATGCAGTTCATCCTTGGACATTTTTGTGGAAGTAGTGTCATCCACGAGAACGAGAACAGAAATCTTCTTCTCGTCTGTCTTGTCATCTTTCTTTTCTTCTTTTTCTTCTCTTTTTTCCGCGGCTTTCTCTGGAGGCAGAAGGGTGATGCCAATGATGTAATCTCCAAATTTTTCGAGAACTTTTGCTTTAAATGAATCCAGTTTTGTTTTCAGATTCTTCAGTTTTTCTTCCAGTTCAGGCGGGAGTGGTGGAACAGCAGAAAGAAGTTCTTTTCTTTCTTTTGTAACTTTCTTAATTGATTTAGGATTGAGATTTTTTGCTTTTTTATTGATCATGACATCACCTGGGACATTTTCGTATACGATGTAATATATATGTTATCTATACTTATATTTATTTCTTTTGCTGCTGGGACGTTTTGGTCAGTACAGCAAATGAAAGGCACAATTCTTTTTGTGAGTGATACAGCCCAGAGTCCGCACCGATCTTAACGGCGATGGCGTATAGACTCGGTCGCGTCATTCGAAGTTGTTATACCATGTTGAATAGTTCTCAATTTTTATGGGAAAAGAGAAGATGCCAAAGCATATTAAAGAATTCTATGTGCGTGGAGAGAAGATCGATACACTTCTTGCTACTACTCAAGCTGTTCATTCTGAAGCATATCAGAGAGGTCTTAGTGAGCTAAAGAATGAAAAAGGGGAGATAGATTATACTAAATTAGAAGAAGTGAAAGTTCAAGACCAATTTTTAGACAAGATGATTGGCCACTATATCACGTCAGCTGTACAAAGCTTGGGGTTAAAAAATAAGCCGAAAGATGAACTTGAACAAGAGATGCTTTTACAACACTATATTGGAATAACAAAAGGAGAGTTACGAAAGATTTTGCGAGAGAATGAAAGTAAGTATACTCTGAAAAAACATGAAGAACTTCGTGAAAGTCTTATTCAAAATCAAAGACAAAAACTTATCCCCCTGCGGCACAATCATTTTGAGGATAAACATATCGATGATATTCTAAAATACGTTGGTGTCCAAGACTACATTATGAAAGATAGGATCAGAATAGAACATGCTGCTAATCTTCTTGATCTTCACAAGAGCAAACATGGTGCTGATGTTACATTAGAGGATTTGGGCCATCTAACATCTGCGTCTCCAAGTGAAGGAGGATGGGGAAGCACTGTTTATTTAACCCCCGAAGCTAAAAAGAAACTAAAAGAGAAGCCACATAGATAAGAAAAACTTTCTCCTCTTTACTCTCTTTCTTCTATCTCCTTCCTCATCTCTTCTTCAATCTTCCTTCTCACGTCTTCTTCCCTGACAACTTTTCCTGTTTCAACTTTATACGTGTTCAACAATCTCTTAATTTGCGCATAAATATACGCGGTGTCAGCAACTAATTCCCTACGGAAACTTTTCTCTAGGGGGAAGGTATAAACATATTTGTTAATTATTCCCTTTAGAAAGTAAACCCACGGTTTCATAACCCATTTTCCTTCGTATGAGGTCAACATCCAGGAATCAAAGATAATAGAAACATCTCCCTGCTGGAATTTTCTTTTCTCCTCTCGTATCGTTTCCACTGTCTCTGTGATATTATCCAATGTTATTTTCATTTTAATCATGAGAACGGCGTAATTTGTTTTAACTTTGTACGGCCGTAATTCGATGAATGTTCTTTTTCCTGTCTGGGCAACGATTTCCTCCGTCTTTTTTTCTCGTTTCTCGTACCCTTTCTCTTCCAACGCGCGGTTAATTATTGAAAAGAGTTCATTCGTGATAAAAATTCCTTTGTAGTGTAATTCCCGGTTATTGATGACCAGGTCCCTCTCATACATGTGTTCTATGACCATTTTAGGTTTGATACGTATATTTGAATACATTGAGATAATTTTTTATTTTTCCATATAAATCATCAATGTCGCTTTTGATCCATCGCTCCATTTTTCCATAATGATGCTGGAAGAAATAATGTTCCAACAAGTAACTTAAAAACCATAAAAAAGGAGATTTGCTCCATTTTTCCTTCCGATCACTTACAACAAAACCATCAAAAGTAATCCGCACAACACCATGGTTTAAGTGCAAGGTTTCATTCTGATGTTCAACTTCTACTTCTTTCACATCAAGCATATGCAGCTTAATGCGTATGCCCAACTGATAATAATCGCTGGCACTTTTCCAAGGTTCAAGAATAATTTGAATCTGCTTACCACTTTTCGTGACCTGTTCCTGGTTTATCTTTTCATACCAATCCCAGCCTTTTTCAAAAAACCACGAAGAGATAAGAGCATACAATTCAGAGGCATTAAAGAGCCCTTCGTAACCGAATTTTAAATGATCAATCACCAGTGTGCGTTCTGTCATCTGCGGAAGAGTAGGGTTATTTTTACTTATAAATTATTCTATCTATACTACCCACTGCACAACCAAAAACTTTAATAACAAGGGGTGTACCCAATCCTCTGCGAAGAGGGGTGTCCACGTGGGAGGATTTTTTAAGAAACTGTTTAAAAAGCTCGGTTTTAATCCATTTAATCGAAAGAATACTATCAAATTAGGATTATATGGTCCGCCAAATGGCGGCAAGTCCACCCTCGCCAATCGTATTTGCCAGGATTGGTTAGGTGAAGAGATGTCTACGATTTCTCACATTGCGCATGAAACGCGCGAAATTACCATTAAAGAGCAGGTTACAATAAAAAACAAGAAAGGAAAAGAATTAACTTTCTCTTTGGTTGATACTCCGGGTATTGCCACCAAGATTGATTATGAAGATTTTATTAGAAGAGGCATGAAGAAACTGGACGCAAAAAAACGTGCGAAGGAAGCTACCAAAGGAGTGGTAGATGCCATCAAATGGCTTGATGACATGGATTCAGTGGTCGTTGTCTTAGATGCTACGCAGGACCCATACTCGCAAGTGAACATTACTATCATTGGGAATTTGCAAGCAAGGGACATTCCTGTGCTTATTGCAGCGAACAAAGTTGATCTTAAGAAAGCAAACATGGATGTTGTCAAAGCCGCTTTTCCGCAATATGAAGTGGTGGGCATTTCCGCAAAATATGGAAAGAATATTGAAGGCTTTTACGAGCAGTTGTTTAAGCTTGTATGAAGAGATCGATATTAAAAAATAAACATTTAAAAACACATAAATTTTCCCAAGAAACAAAAAAGAGGTAAAATGGTTACATTTCAATTTGTTCCGTATAATGATGTGGAAGATTTATCTTCTGCCAAGAGGATAAACAAGCTTCTTAACATTGTCAAAGATGACTGTATCGTCATTATGGAAGGGCGGTTGACAAAAGAAGAAGAAGCTGATCTTATTGAGTGTACCATGGAAGGAATTGACTCGAGATTTAAAGGAATCGAGTTAAGCGTGATCTATCCTGATAAAGACAAGCAATCAGCAACGCGATGGTTAAAGGGAGCGTTCGCTCATCTTTTGTTAGGTGATCGTCAAGGGCTGACAATCATCGGTCCAGCATCCATTGTCAAAAAAATTGAAAAAAATCCAGATAAGATTGAATTATTCACAAAAGAAAACGGCCGGAGCCTGGCCAGAAAAAAGAAACGATAAACTATGCCTCACCAATGTGTTCGCTGTAATACTTTGTATCCAGATGGCGCACAAGAAATTCTGAGAGGCTGCACATGCGGTGCGCGGCTTTTTTTCTATATAAAAAAGAAACATATTGAAGAAGGGAAGGAACTTATCAGTAATTTATCTGAAGAAGATAAAGTACATATTGAAGAGGATGTCGCGGAGATTCTGCATATTAAGCAGGAGCCTGATGCCCCCGTCATTCTGGACATAGAAGCCATCAGGGTTCTTAAGCCCGGGAAATTTGAATTGGATTTAGTTCATTTGTTTAAGAAAGATCCGTTGATTATAAAATTGGAAGAAGGGAAATATATGATTGACCTGGGGCAGGCGTTTAAGAAGAAAAAAGAGTAAATCATAAAACTTAAAAAGGTCTATTTCTAAATGTTTTTGTGACTAAACCAATCTTAATCGTACCCCTTAGAGGAGTGTATCGAGAAGTAAGGCCATACCCCTCTTTATCTGCTTTAAGTACAGCATTAAAAGAAGGGCAATTTCCGTTGGAGATTTTAAAATCCTGTCACACTGCTGATGATCTTCACTCATTTGGACCACAATTTTCGTTAAGAACAGAACTTCGGGATTGTGATTTCTCAATAAAGAATATTGCTGAGAGCTTGGAAAATCTTGTCACGGAAGCACAAACAGAAGCGGGATTAATTGGAGCAACACATGTAAACATTTATCCTCTAATAGTATCTGATCAGTGGATTTCAAGAACATTAGCGTTTGAAGGGGATATAGGGTATTATTTAAAGCAATTTTCCGTAACAGCCCAAGCTTACGTTGAAACATCAAAACAACTTTCCTTACCTTTCCGTTAACAATTTTCGTAGAACTGCTCTAATAAAGAGATTAAAGTTTACTTTTCTGCGCTTTATCAGAAATAATCGCACTGTGTCCTGTTTCATCTTCGATGATTATTTTCAGTTTTTCTCGTCCCACCAGAACTTTGCCTAATTTTTTCAGGATGTTCTTGGCTTTTTTCTTTGCTGCAGGATCATCCTCGCCTTCAGCCGCAGACTGAATCATTGCTTTTACGCGTTCAAGTAATCCTTCAACATTTGTGACGTACCCTTCTGATGCAGGACCAGGTTCGATGGTTATAATGTGAGGAATCTTGACCGTAGCTTCACCGGATTTAACAACTTTAATGTTGAGGTCATCTTCCGATGCAACTTCCAACGTGTATCTGCAGGGTTCTTTCTTTTCTGCCGGTTCTACGTCCGCTTTTCGCGTTCCGCAAGCGCTGCAATCCATGGAAAACAGATAGACCCGGCCAAAATAAGGGATTTCAATTTCTTCTTCCCGCAAGGCTGCTTTGTTTTCTCCGCAGAAAGGACAGAGTTGATCTTTTAGTTCAGACATATCCTGCTAAAGAGAAGAATGATTTAAAAACATTTTGTTTCTGAGGGCTCTAGGGACAACGATCCCTTCTTGCATCAGCAATTCAATTAAAAAAATCAAGTGCGAAGTCTGACACTACCCAAATGAAGAGAGATTTTCTACAGAACCTATTAACCCTAAACTTTTATAAATATGCACCTTTTCTGAGAAAGGAATATGGTTGCAAAGAAAAAAACATCTGAGAACGAACCAAAGAAGAAAAGTACAAAGAAAACAACAATGAAAGCAGAAACTGCAACGAAAACAGAAAAAACAGAGATTGCGGCGAAAACACAACATGAGTTCACCCAGCCGGAACTGAATATCGCTCTCGTAGGCCATGTTGACCACGGCAAAACCACGCTGACGGAACGACTCAGCGGGAAATGGACGGATACGCACTCTGAAGAATTAAAGAGGGGAATTACCATTCGCTTGGGGTATGCTGATTTTTCTATTTATCACGATGAAGAAAATGATTTTTACACAACAAAAGAAAAAAGTATTAAATCAAACAAACCGGCAACAGTTCTCCGAAAAATTTCCCTTGTTGATGCTCCTGGGCACGAATCATTAATGGCCACGATGTTATCTGGCGCAGCTATTGTTGATGGCGCGTTATTGTTAGTGGCGGCAAACGAAAAGTGCCCGCAGCCGCAGACAAAAGAACATCTTGTCGCATTACACATTTCTGGAATCAAGAAAGTGATTATCGTGCAAAATAAAATCGATCTAGTTTCACATGAAGAAGCCCTGCAAAATTATCAACAAATTAAACAATTCCTGGCTCCTACGGAATATAAAGACGCGCCAATTATACCTATTTCTGCTCGCGCAAATGTGAATATTGACATGCTTTTAAAAACTATTCAGGAACATATTCCAACGCCATCACGAGATGTAACAAAAGAGCCGTTGATGTTAGTTGCCCGTTCTTTTGATATCAATAAACCAGGCACAATACCTGCCAATTTGCAGGGGGGTGTTCTTGGAGGAACAGTAAAGCAAGGGAAATTTGGAATTGGACAGGAAGTAGAAATCTGTCCTGGTTACATGGTTGAAGAGAAAAACAAAAAAATATGGAAACCACTCACGACAAAGATTATAAATATTTTTTCCGGCGGAGAGTCTGTACAAGAAATTTTTCCTGGAGGTAGCATGGCCCTAGGCACAACGTTAGACCCGGCGATAATTAGATCTGATGCTTTGACTGGCTCTATTGTTGGCCTTCCTGGTAAACTACCTCCGGTCCATTATCAAATTAGCCTGGAAACCCATCTCCTGGAACGAGTTGTAGGAACAAAAGAAGAAGTCGATGTAAAACCGTTAGCAAAAAGTGAGACCCTCATGCTAAATGTGAATTCAGCAGCAACAGTAGGCGTGGTCGTTGATCCATCAAAGAAAAATACGACCTGTCTGCTGAAAAAACCAATTTGTGCTAATCCAGGCGATAGGATCACCATCTCTCGAAGAGTCGGGGATCGTTTCAGGTTAATCGGCTACGGCATTTTGAAAGAAACAAAATAGGAAGAATCACTTTTTCTCTTAATTCTGCCAAGAGATGGAAAATAATATAAAGACAGAAAATATTCTAAAATCATGAAAAAAGGAGTAGGTTTTTTTTGTATAATTCTCTCGTGTCTTTTTCTCGTATCTAGTGCAATTTCCGAAGAAGCGGAGGAAAAGAAAGATATTTTCATGACTGAGTTCATGACGCAATTTCAGGGACAGGAACTCCCCGAGTTTGCAAAAAGATTATTTTACCACGAACGAATTAACATTCACATTACAGGAGAGGAAGCAATAGTTATTGGAATAATAACAGACAAAGGAATGATCACAACAATATCAGAAAAACTGGCAGATGATCCAACTTTAAATGTGTATGCAACAACAGAAGTTATAGAAAACATAATGGCTGCAGAGAATCCCCTCATTCGATTTCAACAGGCGCTTCAGCAAAAAGAAATTCGCTACGCAGGTGTAGGGATTGCAAAAAAAATTAAATTTAGCGCATTATCTTTTTTCCCACGTATAACTGGTCTGTTTACAAAAGAAATACCACCTAAATAATAAAACAGAGGCATATCACTTTGGTAAAACTTATAACTTATAACATCGAATACTGCGAAGGGATGGAAGGGATCTGGTATCAGTACCTCAAGTTCTGGAAAATCTTTTTCCCGCCGAAAAAACTTGACCAACAATTAGTAGACGCTTTACAAAGGCTGAAGCCGGATATTCTCACGTTAATTGAAGTTGATATTGGCTCATTACGCAGCCGAGGGAAAGATGAAGTGCGTTTTATTGAGAAAGCGTTAGGTATGCGCTCTTTCGTCGAGAAGATCAAATATCCTCTCCACGGCTGGCTCAAATTGTTTCATCACGTTCCTATTCTTGACAAACAGGCAAATGCCGTTATTTCCAAATTCAAGATTTCACACGTAAAATATCATGTCTTTCATGAAGGGACAAAAAGAATGGTCATTGAAGCGACCCTGCATGTCCCAAAAAAAATAACTCTCCTCGTTGCCCATCTTGCTCTCGGCGGAGAAACAAGAAAGAAACAGATTCAGGAATTGATAAAAATGGTAAAGGCAATTAAAAATCCCGTTATTCTTATGGGCGACTTTAATACCTTCCATGGCGAAGAAGAGATTAAAGACCTGCTTAAAAAAACACATCTCAAAGACAAAATCGGGTTGGATAAAGAATCGCTTCCCTTGACAGAACCGGCCTGGCATCCCACCAGAAGACTTGATTACATCTTAACATCACCACAAATTAAAGTCAAAAAATATTCCGTTCTTAATTTTCATTTCTCGGACCATCTGCCACTGATGATTGATTTTACGGTTGGGAAACAAGGGAAAGACTGATTACTCCCTAGAAGTAGTTATTAATGAAAATATTTATAAATCAGGCTCATTCTAGAACATAAATGTATACTGTAACTAACACTGCATTAGGATATAATCTTAAGTATTTCTTTGACGCGAAAGAAAAATGTAAATTAATTCTCTCTAGAAGAGAAAAAATAAAAGAGGATTTTGATTATATTCCATTAGATAAGCTCGTTTCTCAGAACAAGAGCATTGAACAAGAACTTCGTTATTTTGAAGAGGTTCATAGTACTATATGTAACTATCATAATTGGCCCGACAATGAATTTGACACAGGTTCGCAATCAATACAAAAACTAGTAGAAGAATACCAATGGGTGATTACTGCGCACATTGGAAATGTGTATCCTTTGGTTCATTTACCTCATCTAGGAAGAGTTGAAAGTTACGGCATTGAAGACGGTTTTTCGATAGGATTTGGTATGATTGGAACACCTCAAAACGCTATGACCAAAAATTATGATGAAACAATTGAAGAAAATCTATGCTTTTTTAATGATATTGGCATTATGAAATATCAGCATACTGAGCCAATTAGAATGTTTGATGCGACTTATATCATTACAACATTTCCTTCATTTGATAAGTTACTTACTGTTACATTGAATTATCACAAAAATGAAAAGGCGTTAGAATTTCATAATAAAAAAAAGAAAGAATTAGCTTTGCTTAATTTCTAGAAAGTAAAAGTGGCCCCACCGAGACTTTCAAAGACACCCAAACCTTATGAGCGGGAACGCAGTGACCGCGAATCCCCCTACCAGATCTGGGAGATCTGTGTTTGAACTCAGGACCTCTGGCTTTCCAGGCAGCTAATGGCTTGCTATTTCTGTTCCATCAGTGATCATATAAGACCAGCGCTCAACCAGACTAAGCTATGGGGCCGCAGTGAAAAGAAATACCGATCTTTTTAAACTTTTATGCGGTTGTGGCAGAACGGGCAATAAATACTTTTTAGCCCAGAGAACATAAAAGAAACAAAAGCATGCTTACAATGCGGACATTCCGAACTCTTCTTGTGAATATAAACCAACCCCTTGCAAAACTTGAAATCCTACGAGGATTTAGGAAACCTATGAAGAAAATTAAAAGTATAAAAAGGTTATGAAAAGTCTGAAACCAGTTTAAAGTTTAATCAGAAGCTAGTTTCCAGACTGTTTTTAAACCAACCAAGATTGCGCCAGGAACAACAAACACGACAATATTGCTTAAAATAGAACGGACGTATAATCCAACACCTGGAATCAACCCTAAATTAACAATCCCCGCGAGCATCAAAGCGATGGCAGCAACTAAAAAAGGCATTGTTTCCTTTGCGGTAAGATTAAATAACCCTACGATAAATCCTAAAATAACGAGCGTTGTTACTAGCACTTCTGGTCGGAAAATATTGCGAAATAAACCGGCAACAATTGCCACTAACAAACCTACAAAAAAAGTATAATGAGCTAATCTATGAAGTTCAAGCGGAGTTTTCCTCTTTTTTACCATTATAACTATCACCTCTTAAGTATATTCCAGTAAAACAATTTTAATATATAAATGCTTCGCTTTTGAACATTATCTTAGAGAAGATAGATTATCAAAAACAGTTATAAAAAAACAGTTATAAACATTTATAAAAAAGGAGTATAAAAAAATAGTATGCCCATTCCTTTTTCCCTTGCCAAATGTAAAACAAAAGCCGCCTATTCGGCAAAATTAAAACAACAACAAACTTTAGATTTGAAAAACATCGCCCAAAAGTATATGGTCATTCTAGAAACCCCTATTTTGCTTGTACTTAAAGAACAAGGGGTGGAGATCATTGTCCATCGCTATGGAGAAATAATGTTTAAGAATTGTGACAATGTAGCATTCATGGAAAAAGTGGCACAGCAGATTTACTATTTGGGGATCAGATAAGAACCACATAATATGAATCACATAAATACATTAAATCAAGAATAATACATAAAATCAAAAAATGCGCCCCCGACCAGATTTGAATTCACCGGTCTCTTGCAAGACCTCTGGTGACCTGACGGTATCTTTCTATAAAGATAACAGCCGTCCGCTCTAACCGCTGAGCCACGGGGGCATGTCAAAGTAATTAAAACAATTGATTTATAAAGATTTCTTTCACCAAGAACGAAAATGGAGATAGCAAAAGGCATAGAAATTATCGAAACGGCATTATGGCTCAAGAAACAAAATATTCTTATCATCAACGATCTCCATATTGGATATGAAGAAGTATTGCAGCGAAAGGGGATTCTCGTACCAAAATTTCAACTAAAAGAAATTATAACAAAACTAGAACATATTTTAGAAAAAACAAAGCCAGAAAAAGTGATTATCAACGGCGATCTGAAACATGAATTTGGCACAGTATTGAAACAGGAATGGAAAGAAGTTTTACAATTCCTTGATGTTGTCTTGCAAAAATGCAAAACAGTAATTATTATCAAAGGAAATCATGATCCTATCATTGCCCCCATTGCGGAAAAAAGAAGGGTTGCCGTTGTAACAGAATACAGTGTTGATGATACGCTTATTGTTCACGGCGATGAGCTTATGGAAACAAAGGCTACAAGAATTATTATCGGGCACGAGCATCCGGCCATAACAATGAGGGAAGGAAGCAAATGGGAAAAGTATAAATGCTTTCTCAAAGGGAAATGGCAACGGAAAGAGTTGATTGCCGTGCCCAGTTTCAATCCTTTATTGGAAGGAACAGATATTCTGAAAGAAGAAGTATTAAGCCCTTTTCTGGAAGATATCGCCACTTTTAAAGTGTATATTGTAAACAAAGGAGAAGTGTTTGATTTTGGGAAGGTGAAAGATCTTCAAAAAAGAGCAAAATAAGAAAAAAAACAAGAACAAAATAACAATAAGATTAAGAACAAAATAGTAAGCGTTAGCACATCGCTATCGCTGGCACCGCGGACAATAATATGTTCCCCTTCCGCCAACAATGATTCTCTTAAGAGAATGCTTTTGCGGACAAAATACTTTCTGATACACTGCTAAAAAGTCCTGAAAATCACCTTTTCCATCAAGATGGTTGTAATTGCTGACTGTTGTTCCATTCTTTCTTATTGCCAATGTAAGAATTTTCTGTAATTTGGTATGAAGCAGGGCTAACTTTTCTTTTGAAATCTCTTGTATCTTTCGTTGTGGATTAATCTTTGCGTGATACAACGCTTCCTGGGCATAAATATTACCAATCCCGGCAATTATTCTTTGATCCATAAGCTTGTTTTTCCACAAATTCTTCTTTCTTTATGTTCAATGGTTCTTTTCCAAGAGATTGAAGAAACAACTGCAATTGTCGTTTGTTCATATATCTCATGCCGCCGAACCTTCGTATTTCATTAAACGTAAAAAAAGAACCATCATCTAAGTAAAATATTCCACACAGATATTTTCGATAATCACCTTCTTTTATTTTCTTTATTTTCTTTATTTTTTCCTTTCCTTTATTTTCTTCTTCCCTCTCAACATGATAAAAATGCCCCGTCATCCGTAAATGAGCCACGAGATACTTTTCATCAGAAGAGATAATAATCGCTTTTCCCCTTCTTTCTATACTCTTAATTGGCTGTCGTAGAAACTGTTTTACGTTCTTGTCAATAACTTTTGCATCGTTGATATCAATCTTGACAATCTTTCTTCCCAGAATTTTTCTTTGTAACTGTCTCACAACGGTCTCGACTTCTGGCAATTCAGGCATGAACTCAGAAGCGGCATAAAATATATAAAGTTATGTAGACTAAGTAGAATAATGCCAGAAGATAATGTAATTGTGACGTTACGAAAGACGAGAAAAGCATTTTTACCAGAATATCTTTGCGGCGCATTTCTTCTGAGCCTCTTGCTCATCGCAGAGGTGAGGCATTTTGAGGCTCCTTCCGCAACAAGCCGTATAATTATAGGCCTAGCATTGCTTTCATTTATGTCT
Organism: Candidatus Woesearchaeota archaeon; assembly: GCA_018303265.1. Classification (GTDB taxonomy): domain Archaea; phylum Nanobdellota; class Nanobdellia; order Woesearchaeales; family GW2011-AR9; genus JAGVYN01. The sequence goes on along the minus strand of JAGVYN010000001.1, from coordinate 3,664 downwards.
GCAGAAGTGACGAGGTTGCGAAAAAGGTACAAGATAAAAGAAGAAAAGTTAATGATCATCGATGGATTCGTCAAACAATCAACAAAAAATATTTATTTTTATTCTCTATCATTCGTCCCAGATCTTAATATCGACCAGAGCGCCTGGCAACGCTTTCTCAATTTTGGAACTGTCTATATCAGAAGTGGTTCTGAGGACAGCTTCGCAATTAAAGATGTGGATAATCCGCAGAACATAATGGAATTGATTGAAGAGTTAATTGAAAAGAATAAAAAAGAGTTGTAAGATTTCTACTTTACCTTAAACAGAATAAGAGAACGTGAGACCCTACTTAAAGATGCTTTGAAGATTATAATTATAGTTTGCATTTTTTTGCACAAATTCAACATACTCGCTTCTCTCAACGTCACCATCATCATCTCTGTCAAGTTTCTTATTCGCGCTATAAGCACCAGATCCTTCTGAAAAAAGAACATAAGAATCACTTTTACCTATTGCTTTAGGCCAAATTACAGCCATTGCAACATCCCCTAAGTTATTTGGTCGAAGTGTGAATTGTTGGAAATATTTTTGTACAAAATCCATTTGTTGGACTTGAGTCATTTGTTTCAGTTCATCTTTTGTCGTTCCAACTGCAGCTGCACTTTTATCCAGAAATTGAATAAGCCCTGTAGCTTTTGTAGTTGGATTCTGTTTTGCAGGATCAAATGTTCCAGCTGATTCAAATCGCATAACCGCCATAAGATGAATTGGATTAATACCTAACTCGCGTGCCACGTTTTCAACTTTCACAAGGAATGGAAGATCATATTTTCCTTTTTGGATGTCTATCTTCATTTGCTCATCAGCAATGGAATTAATTGTGACAGTTCCAAGTTTAACATCTTGAATAGGAGACGATGAAGGGATAATTGTACCCCCATACACCTGTGACTTATCATACCATCCTTTGCCAGGCACCCACACTTGATCCCCTTTAAATCCCAACTTAAGCCATGCTTCATCAATCTCTTTACATCGTTGTTGATTGTTGCAGTTTTGAGAGATGAGAGGGGTTGTTGCTGGCGGTGCGGTCGGTTCTGTTGTCGCTGACGGCGTGCCTTTGGTTGCTCCTCCTGCCGGAGGTGTGGACATCTCCTCTGCTGGCGGAGACACCCCTTTAAAGACATTATAAAAAATAGTTAAGGCCACGCGTTTATCACCAAAACGCGTCCAATGAAGCCTGTCAGCTCCACAGTAGCCACAATAGCCTGAACCTAGAGGATCTTCAAGAATAGGATAAATATCAACGATAAAATCAGCATTGTACTCATTTGTAGTTGTTAACACTTCGGTGTTAAATTTCTTCACGCAATCATTATTTTGACCAGCAGCTCCAGCTCTGGGACTCACGGTGAGAAGAACGGTTTTGGTGTCAGGGCTCTGATCTTTTACCCTGAATAAAATATCTTTTACAGCTTCTTTATACCCTCCTGTAGCGTCACAGACTCCATTGCCTGAAGGATTGATGATTAACAGATCGACAGGATTCGTAAGAAAGTGGGGAAGTTGTTCTGCAAGCTGTTTTTGTGGAGATGCGCTTCCTACTGCTTTATTAACAAATGTTGTTTCTGGACAAAGTTGTTTCAAAAATGCGTCATAACTTTGAGATACATCATTTGAAGCGCCAATTATCCCGATTGTAACACCACTCCTTCCAAAAAAATCAGAACAGGGGTCAGCATACACAGTACCTGACAAAATAAGAATTATGCTCAATAACAAAAGCAAAAAGACAGTTCTTCTCATTGTATAATAACTCTTCATCTCATTCCACCCCTACAGGCCCGACAAACTCTTCTTCCACCATAAACTTCTTTGTTGCCGTCATTTTCTTTTGCAGCAACGGATTCTCTAACACTAATTCCAACGTATATTCTCCTGTGTCAGACCCTTCACCAAGAGTAAAATAATCTTTAAAAGTTATTAATTCTTTCTCTCCTTTACTGGTAAGATCAAAATGGAAATTATCTTTCTCATCTATTTCTAACATAACTTCGCCGGTTGGACTTTTTATGCGGTAATTTTCAATCAACAAAACATCTCCGTTATACGTACTTGTTTCCACAACAAAACGGAAATGAACTTCATCCCCTGGCGAAAAAAATTCTTTGGGAAAAATACAGTTATAATCATCGTAAATAACAGTGCAAAACTCAAATTCTTTCACTGCCAAAAATCCGCTTCGTTGAATAGGGATGAATTCCATGTTTAATATCGGCTCTTGCGGCGTCTCCGCGCTTACCCGCAAAATACCAGTCTTCACTAAAAGAAGAAGCACAGCACTTGTAAAAACTATTACGATAAGCAAGACTAACAGCTGAGTGATAATTCCTCCCCTGGTACTCTCATTTTGAAACGTTCTTGTCTTGATCATGCACAATATTGTTGATAGGAAGAGCCATACTTCGTATCCACTTCGCATAAATACGTTTTTATTTTCTGATATTCCCCGCTTTCTACAACGCTGGAACCATAATCAGCAGCATCTTGCCCGCCCCAATCACGGCTAAAGAAGGCTTTTAACAGGTTACTTATCACGGTTGCATATTTGGTCTCGTCCCCTTCACTTTTTCCTTTCATGATCATGCTTGCAATATAATAATAAATGGCGAGAGCATTGTCCAGATCACCCTGCAGTTTATTGATAACGGCGACAGCAAGCGTTTGCACCTGATCGTAATTCCCTTTCATGAAACTGTCGTGCAATCCCCCTACTTCTTCAAGCGTCACCTGCGCCCGCTGGATACGGATAGACTGGGTATGTTTAGATTTACCCTGCGCCGCTTTCACCGGAATTTTGGCAAACGTGCAGAGCCCAGCCTCATCACGCTCCAACAATTCGTAGCTTACCTGAATATTGCGGGCATTGGCGCTCTGCGCATAAAGGCTTCGTTCACCAACTTCAAACACGCATTGATTTTTTTCGTCGGAAGGAGAAACACTGCCTAAAACAGCTTTCACTTTGAAATCCTGGATATCAAACTCGACATCGTTGATTTCCTCGATCGTAAAAGTATCTTTAGTTCCTAACACTAGTTTCGTGCCGTCGCGTGAATATTGCCCAAGAGGTTCAACTCCCGACGGCAGAATAAGACGAACCGTGGTATCTGTTACTTTAATGAATTTAAAAATATATTTCCCCGCAGAAACATCTGCCGGAGATCCAGTATATGCTGGTTCTTTACATCCGAGGTTGCTTTCTGCAGAAATTTTTCTCAGAACATTCGCCACCCCGCCAAACATCGCCTCTGATACAATGCCTAAGGTCTCCTGCCTGAAGTACGGACCGGGAACATTCTCAGGAATGGAAAGTATCAGCTCTTCACCAATCTCAGCAACTGGTGGCTGCACTGTTCTCTTCAGGCATTTTCCTTTTTCATCATTGTTGATATGAGCACGCACGCGGATCTCATCACCGGCCACAAAAAGATTGGGCGTCGTGCAATCAGTCCATGTTTCTGTCTGCTTATTCCAGCAGGTGACATAGGGCGATTCCAGATATGCGCCGCCAAAACCAAACATCCCGCTTAATTCAGGACATAAATACCGTCCTGAGGCGAGGTCTGCTTTACATTCAAATTGCGCCGGCGGGGAAACATCCTTGAGCGGGAAATAGTACACG
>JAGVYN010000050.1 GCA_018303265.1 Candidatus Woesearchaeota archaeon | reverse complement strand
GGCATCGCTTTTACCCTTGTAAAAGTCATATAGTAAATTCCGTCTTTTTTCCGTTCAATCATATGCGGAATCTTATACGAGCCCTGAGCTGCAAAAAATCTTCCCGTAAAAGTACCATCATCCTCATCAACCATGAAATTATTGGCAGCCAAATCTTCAACATTGACAACTACTCTTTCTGTCCCATTGATAATAAAATATCCACCGGGATCAGTAGGATCTTCCCCGCGTCGTACCAGTTCCTCACCACTAAGTTGATCAAGATGGCAATGCTTGCTTTTGAGCATGATAGGCATTTTTCCAATCTCTGCAACAAAATTTTCTCGTTGAACATCATTAATGTAAGAACTTACTTCCAAGTAAATGGGAGCGTAATACGAAATCTTTCGCAAGCGCGCTTCCATGGGATAAATTGGACGCTTGCTTCCATCAGCTTCAGTAAGCTCTGGTTTGCCTATGGTAATTCGGCCAAAACGAATCTTAAATTTTTCAATATTATGAGGAATAATCGTAGGCTCTGCTTCTTTATTCTCCTCAATCACTTCCTGCATGCCATGTTCTAGAAAATGGTTGAAAGACTGGATATTACTCTCTACATATTTCTTTTCTTCAAAATACTTCTTAATTAATATTGACCTATCCATCAATGACCACCCGATAATAATAAGATTTTCCAGCTGTCGCACTTTTCCGTTCAACTTTGATCACATCGCCCACTTTCACCTGCAACTTTGCGATAGCGGGGTCTTCTTTCTTGATTTTAGGAAGTTCTTTAGAACTAAGATTATATTTTTGGTATAGTTTTTGGACCTCAGAATCTGTCATCTTTGTGTGCTCTGGTACCAGGAAATGTTTGGTTATGTCAATTGCCATGGGTATTAAGGAAATTATAAAGGCGGGCCGGACGAGATTCGAACTCGCGACCGCTTGATATCTTCCGACAGGCTCGGAGATCTCCGATCGCCTGACGACTTTGACTTTGCTTAAAAGTCAAGCGCTCTACCAAGCTGAGCTACCGGCCCAGGAGCATAAGAGCGCCCTGGCCGGGAGATCCAGTGAGTCTCATCATGAAAACTCTTTTTGAACCCGGGTCGAAGCCTTTCTTTCAACTTTGGCAAATTTATTTCAGTGGGCTTTGTGCCCGCTATTTGATGCAACTTCACCAAAGTTGCCGACAGGGCTTCATGCTAGGCCGAGCTACACCACCAGGGCACCTCTTTACGACATAATACTCTCTACAACATTATTCATATATGTAGAAAATACCCTGCCATTTTTAGTTAAAAACAGCGGTTTGTTTATAAAGGTTTCTCTTAATTATTCAATTTTTCCTGAGAATCAAGTAAAAATAAATAAAAACGAAAATAAAATATAGGAAGAATGGTTAGACAATTGCTTATTCTTCACATTCACAGCAGCCAGGACATGACCCGCATTCAGAGCAAACTTTCTTCACTTCATCTCCACATAATTCACATTCTACCATGATGAATCCCTCCAATGTTTTACGAGAAGATTTCACTTAAAGAATAAAAACCTTGCGGTTGCTGGATGTTATCAAAGTATGCTGGCTGTCTTCAGACAACTCAGAAAAAAGCCGAGTGAGGATTTCTCACCCAGCGTTATACGTCCCCTCTCCCGGATTTGAACCGGGGATCTCTCCGTCACCGCTGACTGCGTTTCATTCATGGCTTTTTGCCTTGTCACGCAGCGGAAAAACCTACAGCGGAGCGTTCTAGCCAGGCTGAACTAAGAGGGGATTCTCGTTCAAATTTAAGTTCATTTATTAAATTTTCCTATATTATAACTCCTACAAAAATAAGCGTTCAAAAACAAAAGGAATATAAATAAGAAAGTATTGCTGAGAACATACAAAATATAAGAGGTGATAGTTTAATGGCAAAAGAAAAAAGTATGGGAATGACGAACCGATTGGGAAGCTGGTCTTTTCTGGTTGGTGTCGTGTTGGCAGTCCTTCTCGGCTTAGGCTTGACGGGAGCATACCAGCCTCAAGTTCTCTGGGTGGTGTTTCTCTTAGGTGTAGTCGTGGGATTGCTGAACATTACATCAACGGAAGTGTCAGCCTTCCTGACAAGCGGAACAGTGCTCGTGCTCTTGAAAGGTGTTCTAACCTTGTTCGTGCCAGCGACGATGATCGTTGCCTTGAAAGCAGTGTTTGTGTTGGCAAAACAATAAACCTGTTTTCTTTTTTTTCTTCTTTTTTTAATTCTGAAATTTTTTAACTCATTAAAACAAAACCAACGAAAAACTTTATTAAGAAATTCCTTTTCCACTCTGATAATGCGGTGGTAGTATAGTGGCCTAGTATTCGGCCTTGCCAATAACAAAAATCCAAGATATTTGGAATGTTTGTTACACAAACAGGCTGTGACCCGGGTTCAAAGCAAGTATCTTCGGATGCTTCTGAAAGTCCCGGCCACCGCATTTTTTTTGGTTATACCACGAATTACAAATTATCCATTACAAACTTCTCCTTCGCAGCACGGTTTAATCAGGCCGCATCGTGGACAAATGTATTTCTGCTTCACAAAATTCATTTCCTGACGGCAGATTTCACAGAGAAAAGGCATTTTAACCTTATTTTTAACCTTATGTATATTCTGATTATTTCTTTATTCTTCTTATCATTTGATATTCTTTATTGTTCTTCCACAACTGCTTTAATTCTTCTCACACCCGCAGCTACCGATTCTTCCTTCACGATCTTAAATCGGCCAAGTTCTTTCGTATTTTTAACATGAGGCCCGCCGCAGAATTCTTTCGAATAACCTCCGACAAAATATACTGAAACACGTACTGGATATTTCACGCCAAACTCCATCTCTGCGCCAATCTGTTTCGCTTCATCAGAGGACATCTCTTCCCGCCGCACTTCGAATCCCGACCGAATAACCCGATTCACTTCGTCTTCTACTTTCTGCACTTCTTCTTTTGTCAACTTGCGATCAAAACTGAAATCAAAGCGTAATCGTTCTGCGGTAATATTACTGCCGCGCTGATGGATGTTTTTTGAAATAATCCGCCGCAGTGCTTCATTAAGGAGATGCGTTGCCGTGTGTAATTTGGTTGTTTCCGGCGATGTGTCTGCAAGCCCGCCTTTAAATTTTCCTTCCGTTGCTGTTCTGGAAAGCTGCTGGTGTTTCTCAAACTCTTCTTTGAATCCTGCTTCGTCAACGGTAACCCCTTTTTCCAGCGCTAATTCTTGCGTCATCTCCAACGGGAAGCCATAACTTTGAAACAACAGAAAAGCATCTTCCCCGCTGATAACATCGGTCAAACTGGCCATCTTTGTAAATTCCCGCAGCCCTTTCTCTAACGTCCTTGCGAATTTTTCCTCTTCTTTCTCTAATTCACTTATTATCTTTTCTTGGTTTTGTTGCAATTCAGCGTACTCATCGCCATACTCTTTGATCACTACTTCAGCTATTTGCGATGTAAACAATTCCTGAATACCACAAAGTTTTCCATATCGAACAGCTCTTCTGATCAAGCGCCGCAGAACATATCCGCGATCAACATTGGAAGGAACAATGCCCTTCTCATCGCCTAACACAAACACCGCTGCCCGGAGATGGTCGGCAATGATCCGCATTTCCCGTTTTGTATCACGATATTTCTTGCCGCTGAGTTTTTCTATCTTCTTGATAATTTCAGAGAACAATTCTGTTTCGTAGGCGCTTTCTTTTCCATTAAGAACCGCTAGCGCCCGTTCAAATCCCATGCCCGTGTCAACATTTTTTTGTGTGAGCGGAGTTAGATTTCCTTTCTCATCACGATTATAGGTGATGAACACATCATTCCAGATTTCAATCCATCTTTTATCTTCAGGATCGAAGGTTGCAGGAGCTTTTTCTTTCCCTGTCCAATAAAACATCTCCGTGCTTGGCCCGCAGGGGCCGGTAGGACCAGCACTCCAGAAATTATCTTTCCCCACAAAGGCAATTCGTTTCTCCGCAATACCAAGTTTTTTCCATATGTCTGCAGACTCTGTATCCTGAGGAACTTTACCTTCTCCTTTATAGATCGTAATCGCGAGGTTTGCCAGAGGAATATTCAGCCATTTTTTCTGTGTCAGGAATTCAAAACTCCAGGTGATGGCTTCCTTTTTGAAATAATCGCCCAATGACCAGTTTCCTAACATTTGAAAAAAGGTGTGATGGCTGTTATCTCCAATATTTTCAACGTCAACAGTGCGCAGGCATTTCTGGATGTTCACAAGTCTTTTCCCCGCGGGATGTTTTTGCCCAAGAAGATACGGGACAAGCGGCTGCATGCCGGCAGTTGTAAAGAGAACGGAGGGATCATTCATCGGAATAAGAGACGCAGAATGGATGAGGGCATGTTCCTTGTTTTGAAAAAATCCGAAATACAGCTCCCGCAATTGTTTTGCTTTCATGCAACGTGGTGGTACTTGCAGTGTTTTTAATTATTTCGGGAGATTATGGAATCATTTATGGGAGCCGCTTTGGGCCGCTCCCCGCGCAGGTCAAATGTTGTTGTCTTTGTTATGGCCACCGTAACAACCTCTCCTAGCGTGAAATTCCCTTCCACAAGAACCGGCTTATAGGAGTCATTTCTGCCGATCCATTGGTTTTCATGCGTTCCTTGTTCATCAATGATAATTTCTCCTTCCCAGCCGAGCCAGCGTTCGTTCTGTAAGGTAGAGATGTTATGGAATATATCAGTAAGAACTTTGGTGCGATGTTTCATGACCTCGATGGGCAATTGTTCCATTTTTGCTGCGGGCGTTTTAGGCCTGGGCCAGAAGCGGGAAATATTGATAACATCCGGTGTTGTTTTTCGTACGACTTCCAGAGTCTGCCAGAAATCATCATCTGTTTCCGTGGGAAAACCGACGATAAGATCCGTCGCCAGGGTGAGATGCGGCACCTGGTCTTTTAATTTTATCACCAGATCAAGAAATTCTTCAGCCGTATTACCCCGCCTCATCTCTTTCAGAACTGTATCGCTGCCTGATTGTGCGGGAAGATGAATAAACTTGAAGACTTTGTCGTGATTCAGAAGAGGGATTAATTCATCAATAAATTTGAGCAGATGAACCGGATTTCCCATGCCCACGCGAATTTTAAATTTTCCGGGAATCTTGATAAGCTCATTGAGCAAGTGGGGAAGATTTGTCCCAAGATCAAACCCGTAGCACATCGTGTCTTGACTGGTTAACCATATCTCTTTAACGCCATCATTGACCGCTTTTTGTGCTACAGACACAATGTCAGCAATAGGATACGATTGCAGATTTCCCCTGGCTTGTTTGGTTTTGCAGAATGTGCAAGCGCTTAAACATCCTCGATTGATGGGGATTATTTCTACGATAGGATTTTTGCGTATTTTAGGAAGATTAAGAGGAGGCATTTCGCCTGTTTCCAGCATCTTCACAACATTATCATTCAAGGATTCTTCCACAACCTGTACAACATTATGAATTTGTTTTGTTCCTATTAAAGAGTATTCTTTAAATTTTTGACGATCCGCTTGAGCAATACAACCAGCAATAATGATAATTTTGTAGGGATACTCTTTCTTAATATTCTCCAAAGTTGTAAAAAAAGAAGATTCAGTGGGGGACTTTACAGTACAGCTATTCAAGATAATAACATCGCCTTCTTCGACAGAATCAACAATCTCAAATCGGGCTTCTTTCAGCAAGCCTTTCATCTGCTCGGAATCAGCTTGATTGGCCGAACAGCCTTGGGTAATGAAACAGACGGAGGTCATGGTAGTCTTTCTGAA